>QJWJ01000317.1 GCA_003235365.1 Deltaproteobacteria bacterium | reverse complement strand
GTCGTCCGGCAGCTCGTTAGCTTTCGGCAGGGAGCCCCCATCCACCAACACCGGGACCACTGGGATCTCGCGCCGCAGTGCGGCGGCGACTTCTAGGCGCACCCAATCGGACGTGTCGTCGAGCCGTCGCCGCCCGTGCTCGTCGCATAGCTTTTGCCATTGCGGCCCGATCATGACGAGCACGTAGTCGCACTGCGCGATCTGCTGCTTCAAGTAATCCGCGAAGTAGCGCTTCGCTGCCAGCGCCGGTGCACCCGTGACGGGCCAGGTCGTTCATCGGGGGCACGGACGCACCCTACGCGCCGCGACGCACCGCGAGGGAGGCGACGCGCCCGGTCTCGCGGGGAATCGACCCAAACCAAATCGAGTTGCGGTTGGTGTTGTCAGGATAACGCGCGGTCGACGACGGCTTGGGCTTCTTGCAGGACGCGGGACAAGTGCTCGTCACCGAGGAAGCTCTCGGCGTAGATCTTGTAGATGTTTTCCGTGCCGGAAGGACGGGCGGCGAACCAGGCGTCTTTGGTGACCACCTTGATGCCACCGAGGGCGGCGCCGTTGCCGGGCGCGTGGGAAAGCACGGCTTCGATGCGGCCACCGGCGAGTTCGTTCGAGTCGAGGCTGTCGGGGGTGAGGGATGCGAGCTTGGCTTTGGCGGCCGGCGTCGCGGGCGCATCGATGCGGCGGTAGACGGCGTGGCCGAACTGTTCTTCCAGTGCGTGGTAGCGCTGCCCCGGATCGTCACCGGTTTTGGCGAGCAGCTCCATGCCGAGCAGACACAGGATGAGGCCGTCTTTGTCCGTCGACCACGGGCTGCCGTCGAAGCAGAGGAAACTCGCTCCAGCGCTCTCTTCTCCGCCGAAAGCGAGGCTGCCGTCGAACAAGCCGCCTGCGAGCCACTTGAAGCCGACCGGCACTTCGTACAGCTTGCGCCCCGTGGCGGCCACCACGCGATCGATGATGGCGCTCGACACGGCCGTCTTGCCGATGGCACTCGTCTCGCTCCAGGTCGGGCGGTGCTTGACGAGAAAGTCGATGACCACGGCGAGGTAGTGGTTCGGGTTGAGTAACCCGACGGACGGCGCGACGATGCCGTGACGGTCGGCGTCGGTGTCGTTGCCGAAGGCGATTGCGAAGCGATCCTTGAGGGCGACCAGTGACGCCATCGCGTAGGGGCTCGAACAGTCCATGCGGATCTTGCCGTCGTGGTCCAGGGTCATGAAACCGAAGGTGGGATCGACCGCGTCGTTGACGATTTCCAGGTCGAGTTTCCAGTAGTCGGCGATGGCTTTCCAATACGGCAGCGACGTGCCACCGAGTGGATCGACGCCAGCATGGATCTTGGCGGACCCAATCGCGGCCATGTCCACGACCTGGTCGAGCTTCTGCACGTAGGGCGTCAGCATGTCCTGCTCGGTCGTGGTGCTGGCCTGCAGGGCCTGCGCGATGGGCATGCGCTTGACGCCGGTGTTGCCCGCTCTCAACAGCTCGTTCGCACGCTGCTCGATCCATTTGGTGATCTGCGTGTCGGCGGGGCCGCCCTCGGGTGGGTTGTACTTGATGCCGCCGTCTGCCGGTGGGTTGTGGGATGGGGTGATCACGATGCCGTCGGCTCGGCGTGCCGGTTTTTGCGCGTTGTAGGCCAACAGGGCGCGCGAGATGGCCGGCGTGGGTGTGATGCCGTCGTCGGGGGCGATGACCGTCTCGATGCCGTTGGCTGCGAGCACCTCGAGCGCAGTGATCTGCGCGGGGCTGGATAACACGTGCGTGTCCTTGCCGAGAAACAGCGGACCCGTCGTGTCGTGCGCCGCGCGGTAGTCACACGTTGCTTGCGCGATGG
The DNA here is from genome assembly GCA_003235365.1 of Deltaproteobacteria bacterium. Lineage (GTDB taxonomy): Bacteria > Myxococcota_A > Polyangia > Polyangiales > Polyangiaceae > SZUA-265. Next base: position 13,330 of record QJWJ01000317.1, on the reverse strand, counting down.
CCAAGATGTGCGCCTCGTTGAACGAGCCTGTGAGTGACGAGCCGCGGTGTCCGCTGGTGCCGAACGCGACGCGTTGTTCGGGATCTGTGGGGTCAGGCGCGTTGAAGTAAGCGGCGGTGACGGCGCTGGGGTCAATCAGAGCATCGGGCGGGGCGGGGTGACCGGCGAGGGGGTGCGTCATGCACCGAGGTCTATGCGCCCGTTGAGATTTCGGGTGGATTTCCTAAGCCATCTAACGCACCCACCGGCTCGACGACCGGGCGAGATCAGTGCTTTCCGTCTGCGTTTGGTACGACCGGGCCGGTCCCCTTGCCACGAAGCGCCCGGGTCGTTCGGGGTGGTTTCTCGTGGCAATCCCTGGAGTGGAGAGCTGATCGGTGTCCTATGGGCGACTGAGCTTCAACGTCACTCCGCCCTTCGGGCGTCTCGTGATGCCGAGCTGTTCGGCGGGGAGCCCGTCGCGCGATGGCTCGAAGCGGAAGCGTTGGACCACCATCGCCAGCAATAACACGCCTTCCATCGTGGCGAAGGACTTCCCGATGCACTGGCGGTGGCCCGCGCCGAAGGGGATCCACGACGTCGGGGGGCGACCGTCGCTGCGCTCGGGCAAGAATCGATCGGGGTCGAAGACGTCCGGGGCGTCCCAGGCGGACGGGTGGCGATGGATCTGGTCAATCATCAAGGACACCATCGACCCGGCGGGAATCGGGTGCCCATCGATGACATCGTTCTCCACGGCGACGCGCGGCAGGAAGAACACTGGCCCGTGCAGCCGCAACGCTTCGTTGAAGAAGCGCGTGGTGGCCTCCAGCGCGGGAACGTCGTCGGGTGTTGGCTGGCGCGAGCCGAGCACGCGGTGAACTTCATCGCTGACGTAGGCACGCAGTTCGGGTTGGTGCGCCATTCGTCCAATGCCCCACGACACCGACGATGCGGTCGTTTCGTAGCCTGCGAGGAACAAGCTCATGGCCTCGTCGCGCAGCTCTTGATCCGACAAGCCCCCGTTCGAGTCGTCGCGCATTTGCAGCATCAGGTTCAGCAGATCACCCCCGTCGGACGGCTCTTTTCGGCGTTGCTCGATGAGCCGGAACAACACGTCGTCAATCTGAGCCACGGCTCGTTCGTGCGCCTGCCTGCCGGGAATGGGGACCCACGACGGCAGCACATCCGTAACCACCTTCTGCAGCATGTGGTCGAGGCTGAAAGCTAGCGCTCCTGTCACCTGGTCCGCCTCGCTGGCAGACATGCCCGTGCCGAACATCGTGCGCACGATGACCGCCATGGTCGCGCGGCTGACGAGCTTGGCGATGTCGACCTCGCTCCCGTCTGCAGGCCACAGCTCGAGCTGCTCGTCGAGCGTTTTCGCCATCTGCTGTCCGAGCTCGTGGATCCGCGCGCGCCGAAACTGTGGGTTCATCATGCGGCGCCGCGTACGCCACACGTCCCCCTCGATCGTCGGTAACCCGAGACCGATTAGCGAGCGTACGGACGACCAGAAGCTCCCTTGCTTGACGTAGTTGTGAGCGCGGTCGACCAAGACGTGCTGGGCGTGCCTGGGGTGATTCAACAACACCACCGTTTGGGTGCCCGCATCGAGTTCGAACAGATCACCCAACTGACCTCGATAGCGCGTGACACAGTCGAGTCCGCCTTGTGCCAGGTTTGGCAGGTGACCGACGAGTGGCCAGGCTCTGGGTCGAGGGATTGCCTTCTGATCTGAACTCAGGGTGTTCACGGGTCACAGGCGAGCACGGAGTGGTTTGCCGAATCAAGTGGATTGCTGCCACGGCAACGTTGCACCGTGAAGTGTCAGCTTCGCGCCGTCTCGGCTGCTCGATCGAGCGCGATTCGCACACGCCCGACCAGCTCTGGACCGGAGAACGGCTTCTCGAGAAGATCTACCGGGATGCCCAGGGCACCGAGATGCTCGATGGCTCGGTTCGTGTAGCCGGACATGAACAGCGTTGTCGGAGGATTCCCGCGCCGGTGCAGCTCTTGGACGAGGGCGGCCCCTCCCATTTCCGGCATCACCACGTCCGTCAACAGCAGATCGATGTCGGCGCTGCGCTGCTCCCAGATCTCCAGCGCGCGGGCTCCGTTGGACGCGAGCAGGACGGAGTAGCCAGCCTTCTTCAGGACATCGACGACGAGATTCGAAACGGCGGGTTCGTCTTCGACGACCAAGATTCTCTCCTCGCCGCCTCGTGTGGGCAGAACTTTGGTCGTCACGAGTTGTACGGTGCCCTGCCTCGAGATGGGGAGGTAGACCTTCGCACGGGTCCCCTCGCCCTCGACGCTGTGCAGTACCACGGTGCCGCCGGAACGCTTGGCGATGCCGTAGACCGTCGCCAGGCCCAGACCGGTCCCTTCTCCGAGCCCCTTGGTCGTGAAGAACGGATCGAACGCGCGGGCAATCGTCGCACGGTTCATGCCCGTGCCGGTGTCTCGTACGAGCAACGTTGCATAGACTCCGGCTTCGATTCGGTCAGGGGCGTCTTCGGGTGTGGTTTGAAGCTCCTCGACGTCGAGGCTCACAACTAGCTCTCCACCGCTCGGCATGGCGTCGCGCGCGTTGGTCACGAGATTGATCACCACCTGCTCCAGCTGGCTCTTGTCCGACTTGACCGGTACAGGCACCGACGGAAGGTTCAGCCACAGCTCGATGTTCTCGCCGATCAAGCGACGCAACAGAGACATCAAGTCTTCCAAGATGGCCCGCAGATCGAGGTGGTTGAGGACCAGCTCTTGTTTGCGGCTGAAGATCAGCAGTTGCCGCACGAGGCGCGCTGCGCGTTCACCCGCTGAACGTATCTCTGCGACCGATGCGGCGTGTTCGGGTTCGGCGGCGAGTTCTTCCTCGAGCAACTCGCTCTGCCCGATGATGGCCACGAGCAGATTGTTGAAGTCGTGAGCGATGCCACCTGCCAGCTTGCCGATGGCCTCCATCTTCTGGGCGTGACGCAACTGACTTTCCAGGAGTTTGCGTTCCGTGATGTCGCGCCATACCACGTGCAAAATGTTCTTGCCGTCGCGGGGGACGGCCGTGAGCAACACTTCGACCGGGAATACCTCACCGTCGGCCCGAACGTGGTCCCATTCGAAGCGATGGCTCCCGTGTTCGAAGGCCAACGCGATCATCTCGTTGGCCTTCTCGAATGAACTGCGCCCGTCGGGTTGGGTGGGGGGAGACAATTCCGACGGGTGTGTGCGAAGGAGCTCCTCCTTCGTTCGATACCTGAGCATCTTGACCGTCGCTGCGTTGCAATCGACGAACTCGTCTCCTTCGATGATCAGGATCGCATCAGCAGACCGTTCGAACAGCTCACGGTAGGGGTCGGAGTGTCCGGGGTCGTGTTGCCCTCCTTCCATGCCGCGCCCATCATAGCGACGAATTGGGTGCCCGCAAACCTGCGGAAGCCACATCTTCCGTGAAGACTCGCCCGTAAGTACTTCGCATTTTGGCCGCAACTCACTGGCTGACTAATCAACGCTGTGCGTTGCGGGGTGCTCTCGTGCCGGCGGTGAGCACCCCGCGCACCGGTTCTTCACGACGAACCGCGAAGAGGTGAGCAACTCAGTTGCGACGCCGTCGAGATTCCCAGCGTCTGGCCTACGTCATTCCGCCGCTTTGGTGGCGGCTGTGGTCGAGGCGGCGACGCCCTTGAAGCCGATGGGTCCCTCACCCTGGTAGGTCATCGTGCCACTGAGCGTCGCGCCGTCGTCGCTCGAGGTGACTTCCAGGGCGACCACGTTCTGACCTGCTCGAAAACCAATCAGCCACAAGCCGCCGGGGTGCCAGGGAGCACTGCTTCCGCCCCACTGGTTCTCGACCACGTAGTTGTTGCTCCCGATCAGTCTGCCCCGAAACCCGATGGGGCCTTCACCCGAATACGTCATCGTTCCGGTGAGCGTCTTGCCGTCATCGGTCGAAGAGACGGAGATCGCAACCACGGGCTGTCCAGCCCGCGCGCCCAGTGCCCAGCGTCCGCCTGCATGCCACGGGGCCTTGTTTCCACCCCATTGGTTTTCGACGCTGAATTCAGTGCCTGCGGCCAGTGTGCCTCGAAAGCCAATCGGTCCTTCGCCAGCGTAGGTCATCGTCCCGGTCAGCGTGTTTCCCCCGTCACTGGAAGTGACGTCGAGCGCGACGACGGCCTGCCCCGAGCGAAAGCCGATGACCCACTGCCCACCTGGTTGCCATGGCGCATTGTCCCCGCCCCATTGGTTCTCCACCTCGTAGTTGTCGGCGCCGAGTTTGCGGGCGCGGAAGCCGATGGGTCCCTCACCGCTGTAGGTCATCGTCCCACTGAATGTCTCTCCCCCGTCCGGTGACTCAATCTTGATCGCGACAACAGATTGATTGGATCGAGCACCGAGGATCCACTTGCCTCCCTCGTGCCAAGGTGCCTTGTTTCCTCCCCATTGATTCTCTACTTGATAAAGTGTCATTGGCTATCTCCCTCGTGTGGTTGGTGTTCGCTCCGCATGAAACTCGGAGTGGTGTCGAAGCTAGCCAACCCTCGTGGAAACGCCATTTCAGCACATTTCGCTGAGAGCTCTCGGACGCATCACAGCGGGTCTCGAACCCGCTTTGGGAACGACCCGTACCGACCGTCGAGTGCAGTGCTTGCCAAGCAACACCGGAAGAACACTCGTGCAAACCTTGGGCACCGTTGCTGCGCGCCATCACCAGACCGGGCGCTCAGGCCGCGTGTGAAACTGCTCACACGCTGGCGCGCTCACCGTTGACCGTCGTGGATTCAGGGGGTACTCCATGAAGTCGACGGAGGAGGGACCACCGCTTGGATGTTGATCGAGAAATCGAGAAGCGGTCTCCGGGGCGTCGAATCGACGTCGGCCACGTTGCATTCGGGAGGTAACATGGGCAGGCTCCAGGAGCTGAGTGCGGGAACATTGCACACGCTGGCCGCAGACAATCGCGTCGGGCGATCTTCGGCATGTGCGATGCGCTTGGCGTCGAGCCACGCGTCGGCAAACCACGCGTTGATCTCGTGGTTGGAGCGGGACTGGGTCATCGCCGACATGGGCAGCCGCAACGGCACGTTCGTCGATGGGGTGAGGCTCGCCCCGGGTCGCCGGGTGTTGCTCGACCTCGGCGCGATGCTCGAGTTTGGCGATCGGTCCGAACAGTGGCAAGTGGTTGACGTCGCGCCGCCGCTGCCGTGTCTCGTTCCCCTCGACGGCGGTGAAGTGATGGTACTCGATGCAGAAGCCGTCGCGTTGCCGGACGAGCAGAGCCCGACAGCGGTCTTGGTAGCGACCGGAGCCAAGTGGCAGCTCGAACAGGGGGATGTGGTCGAGATCTTGGAGGAGGGTGAAGTCTTCCAGGTGGGCCAGCGGTCGTTTCGCTTTCAGAGTGGTCGTGCTGCGGCCGTCGCCGAAACCATCGATTGCATCGACGCCGCACACGTGGGGCCGGCTCTGCGTTTCGTGGTATCGAGTGACGAGGAACGTGTCGAACTCGCGTTCGAACGGGGTGGGGGCTGGCACTCACTCGGTGAGCGGTCGTGCTACTACCTCGCCCTGACGTTGGCGCGAGAACGGTTGAAACAGCAGCATGACGGTTCGCCCGACCCGGGTTGGGTGGAGGTCGAGACGTTGCTGCGCATGTTGCCCGAGTATCGCAGTGTCGAGCACTTGAACGTCGACATTCACCGTTTGCGGACGACAGTACACAAGGCCCGCGTCGCCACACCGGGCGCGTTGATCGAGCGGCGCCCGGGTCGGCTTCGGATCGGCATCGAGAACCTACAAATCACGAGAACTTGCGCCCGCTAGATTCAGCGGGCGCGGGGGTTGGTCACGTACCGACTTGAGCGTTACGTTCGGGTCACCGCGGGTTCGATCGTCCAAGAGTCCCCGCCACGCGCGGTCGTGATCCAGTTGCCTTGCCAGAGTCTCGAGTCGTGGGTCAGCACTTGCCCTGAGTATTTGACGTTTTCGAGGGTGACTTTGTCACCGTAACGGAGGGGTGTTCCAGGATTGTTCACTTGCCGAATGATCCAAGTCTGGTTGTCCGTGTACGAGCTGTTCACGTAGTTGTCGTAGTAGTAGCAGTCGTGTGAGTCCGCCCATGCGCCGAGGAAGTTCGAGGAGCCGACGCCGGGCTCCAGAGTGACGAGAAACAGTCGCGCTTGATCGGGTACCTGAGTCGGGGGATCCGCGGCGCTGGAACGCAGGGTCAGCGTCGCGTTGCCCCGTCCTTCCAGCGTCGGGAAGAGCGCAGCCAGGTTCAGATCTACTGCGAAACCCATCAAGTTGTCGGAGGGAAGCGCGGGCCCAGCTTTCATCGCGCGGGCGAACGTCGTCACGTACTTTCCGTTCTCGTTCTTGAGCAGGATCGGATCGCCAAAACGCACGGGGTCGCCAAGCTTGCGCGCCACGTCGAGAAACTCGATCCCCTCGGCGTCCGTGCGAGGCGTGGCGAGCGTCAGAGCCCTGTCGAACTTCGGCGCCCCCTCCGTTCGCTGACCAAATGAAGCGATGCGGTCGTCTTGACCTTTCCACTTCAGGGCCGTCGCGATCACGGAGGTGTGGTCGAACGGGGCGGGGCGGTCCGATCGAAGCACGGTGCCCTTCTCGATCCACGGTGAAACCAAAATGGTCGGCACGCGCGCTCCGTAACGCTTGAAGTCGAATCCATTGGTAGAAAAGGACGGCTTTGCCGCACCCCAGGGAGCACAGGCGTCGGGCGGAGCGACGTGATCGAAGGAACCGACAAATTCGTCGAAAGTGATCACCAGCAGGGTCTTGTTCCAGGCCGATTGATTGGCGATGAGGCTCGAGTACACGTCCTTGACGAAGTTCTCGCCGACGATCGTGTTGCCAGGTGGGTGGTAGTCGTTGCCGAGCTGCGTGAACAAGTTCTTCAACCCAGCATCGGTGGAACTCTGGGCGATGGTCCACTCCGGTTCGATGTAGCTGAAGCTCGGTAGCTTCCCAGCGCGAGCCAACGTGTGGAAGTCCGAAATCGACTTGAAGTGCTGGTCCGCGTCGGCGATCTTTCCAATCGCCGGAAACAGGCGGTGCGTGTAATTGGAGCTGAGCTTACCGGAGGAGAGGCTTTCGATGTACTCGGTGTATGGTTTCAGGAGTTCGAGCAATCCGAGCAACGCCGCTGACAATGCCGGGCTGAGTAAGGCCGTCAGGGCGCTCAGCGCCGGGAGCTCTTTGAGCAGCGTACCGATCTTGGAGGGGAGGTAGCTCGTCTGCCAGAACACTCCCCAGTCGACGTTCGCCTCGGCAAGCGCGTTGAAAATCGTGTCGTCAGGAAAGCGATCGTCTCCGATCCCCATCCCGAGTATCTTCTCGAGTTCCTTCGCGCGTGGGTCCGTCTCCAGTTGTCCGTTGTTGACCAACCCGTGGGAGGTGCCGGTCATCAAGAAGGCACGGTTCGGATTGGTCTGCGAGGGGACGGACGCGAACCAGTCATCACAGACGGCGTAGTACTCCGCGAGCTGATTGAGCACGGGCAGCTGTGCCTGAGTGTACGTCTGCATGATCATCTTGGCGTTCGCGACGATGTCCTGTTCGCTGTACTTCTGCGCTTGCATGACGTCGACGAAGTCTTGCAGCACGCCGGTCATCGTCGCGGGCGCGTCGGGTTTCGGCGTGTGGGTTCCGAAGAACTGCATGTTCACGTGTTCGAATTCCTCACCGGGGTCGATGCTAGGCACCGTGAACCCAGCCGCGCCGCGCACGGGGGGAGAGCTCAACCCATACTGAGCACGGTTGACGAACTTGCTCAGATCGACGCCGTGAAGCCCTCGGAATTTGTCCTCCGGTTTCGCCTCCGGGATGTTCTTGGAGGGCCCGTGGTTCTCGTACAACCAGCCCAGCATCCCGTCGAAGGAGCGGTTCTCCAGCATCAGTACGACGACGTGTTCGATGTTCTTCATGGACATTGCATCAACTCCTCGGCGCTTGGCGGCCGCATTGTTCTGCGTCGCGCGCGAGCAATACCAACGCGCAGAGCTGGCGGCCATTACGCCCCATTACAGACTCGGGGAGTGCGCTTCGTGGTACGGCTGGGCGTTGGCGAGTTGTCGAGCGAGGCTCGGGCGGGCTCACTCGAGCAGGTGAGACCGCCCCCCTCTTGCGGAGGGGCAGTCAAAGTGGGCACTTCCGTGAGACCTGGTTCACATCCGTCGGGAGTGCGTGCTCGTTCGGGCTCCGCGTCGGCCGTGATGTCGGTGGCCGCAAACCCGATCCACACCGTCGACGAACGAATCGCTGCCCATCGCTGGTTTCGTGATACGCTCCTGCCCACCGACGGCACGCCCAGAACGACGTGCTCGTTTCAGCAGTCACCGCCATCCAGAGAGGAGTGATTATCCATGAGCCAGTCCAACATCGATATCGTCCGAGGCACCTACGAGGCTTTTCAGAGGGGGGACATTCCGGCCTTGCTTGGGGCACTTGACCCGGACGTGGAATGGGAAGTGCCGCATCATGACGCACTACCGTATGGAGGTTCCTGCAAGGGGCACGACGGTGTTCTGGGGTTCTTCAAGAACCTGGCTGACCACCTCGACTTCCACAAGTTCGAAATTGAAGCGATCCTGCCGCACGGGGAGGACAAGGTCGTGATCATCGGTTTGGATCGCACGACGGTGAAGGGTACCGAACACACCGTGGATGGCGAATGGGTTCACGTGATGACCCTGAAGGACGGCAAGATCACGCGCTTCTACGAGTACTCCAATCCAACTGCTCTCATCACAGCGTTCCAATCGAAGCAGCAAAAGGCGTAGGCTGACCCCCAACCCCCGCTGGAGGCCCGCAGCCAGCGCCGCTCGTGAGCGGCTCAGGTGCGGGCCCAACGTCTTCTTCGTTCGGGACGGTGCGGTGTTCGAAATTCGGTGCCGAGCTCAGCGCGTCGGCTCTGCGCTCTGTTGAGCGTAGGGTTCGAACACGATCGGCTCTGACGATGCAGGGGTCGACGCCGGAGGCCCGATGGACTGTTGAAACTGGAATAGGCAATCCGGATCGTATTTGTTCTTCACGCGAACGAGCTCGGGGTAAGCGCTCTTCCAGTACGCTCCTCGGAAGTCCTTCTGGTCCCGGTCCGGGTAGCTCTGACACGAGGTTTCACTCCCTCCCGTGAGGACCAAGCCGATGACCTCATCGCGCCACTCCTTCGCGGGTTGGTCGTCCTCGCCCAGCTTCCAGTACGAGCCAAGCCACACGTTCAACATGACCGATCGATGCACGAACGCGTTGCCTCCGGATTTGGCAATCTCACCGCCATATGGTTCGATCGTGATGAAGTTCGTGTCGCACGGCGCGTTGTCGAATGCGGTGGCGACGTCCTGCCAAGACACGCGCGCTCCGGCACCCTGGTGAACGTAGTTGGAGCGCACGACGAACGCCTCGTCCTCCGTGGGCCGGACCGGCGGATATGGTTCCATCATGATCTTGTCGGCGACTGAGTTGAAGGGACCGGTGAGCTCGAGCTGTAGCTCCGCCGTGTCCAGTTGGAGTAGGGGCTGGAGCAACTCCAACGCCTGTTCCGCGGTGCCCAGGAAAATCCCCATCATCGTGAACACGGGTTTGGCCCTGCCCTCAGGAGATGGGTCGCGCGGGTCCGTGACCCAGCCAGCCAGGTATCCCAACTCCTGCGGGGCCGTCACCGCGTAGTTCTCGCACAGCAGCCGCATGACCTCGGCAGACACGGCGTTGCTCCACTGCAAGCGAAACCCGAACACGCTGGCGAGCACCTGGGCGCGGTAGGTGACATCGAGCAGGACCCCGAAGTTGTTCCCGGTCCCTCCGCGAACCGCATCGAACAGATCGGAATTCACTGTTTCGCTTGCGCGTACGATGCTTCCATCGGCGAGCATCATGCGAAATGAAATGGCGCTGTCGCAGTTCATGCCGAACGCCCGCGCGGTCATGCTGTATCCGCCCGCCTGAAGGTAGCCTCCGATCGCGACGCTGTCATCACTGGCCTGAGGGATGTGCAGGTTGTACCCGTCCAAAATGCGCCCCAACTTGTCCATCTTGGTGCCCACGCCCGTCACCACCTCTCGCGCTTCGTAGTCGACGTGGACTTGGTTGAGCTGGCTCAGGTCGATGACCATGTCGTCGTTGACGCAATAGTTGGCAAAGTTGTGCCCGCCCGACCGCACCGAGGGTTTCAGGTTGTAGTCCCTCGCGTACTTCAAACTGAGTCTGACGTCGCCGTCGCACTCACAGAGAATGATCAGCTTCGGATACGCGTTGTAGGCAGGGTTGATGCCTCGGCGGAGTTTCTCATAGTCGGGGTCGCCAGGGCGGACGACCGTGCCGAGCAGTTGTTGCTCCAACTGCTCCAATGCTGGGAGGGACGTTGACAGCTCGGTGGTGGTCGCTTTCGTCAGTGTTTCGAGCTGTTCCCCATCTCGAGCAGGTTGTTCAGTGCGCCAACTCTGGATCTTGTCGAGCGTTCGCTTGGTCCGTTCGCTGTGAATTCTCAGCATTGGTTCTCCTCCACGAGTGATCACATCGCTCGGCCACGGCCCGTCGACGGTAGGCTCCTAGCAGCCATCCACGTGGGTGACCAAGACTGCCCGCAGCCTACTCGACGACGAGCCCACTGGGCAACCGCGTCACGAGGACTGTTGGTTTTGCGACGAAACCGACTGTCGAGTGCCGTAGGGCGGAAGAGTTCCTGCTGCGTGGAGGTGTAGACCTCCACTACACCACCGCCCTACCCGTTCCTGCTCACTCATCGACAGGCTTCCAGAGTCCTGCGGGCGAGAACTTGAGCTTCGAGGTCCGTGCCCTCGCGGAACCGTTCACAAAGCGGTTCCAGTTGTTCTCGAGCTCCGGCGGTGTCGCCCTGCTCCAGTAGCAACCGAGCGATGCTCGTCGACGCCCGAAGTTCGAACCACCCGGCACCTTGCTCTCGGGCGATCTCAATTGCGCTGCGCAAAGACGCTTCCACGCTTTGCGTCGATGCGCCCTTCATCTTGTCGATATCGGCAGCCAGACGTTTGAGCTCGGCGTCGAAGAAGTGTTCGTCGACACGATTGGCGAATTCGATCCCGCTCCGTACGAGCGCATGAGCCTCGTCGATTCGACCACAGTACAGGAGGCTTTCCACCTCTAGCACGAAGAATTGGGAGGCACCCAGAGTGGCCCCGAAGGACAGGCCGAGTTCACGATTGTTTCGCATGACTCGCAGCGCCGCAGATTGGTCCTCCTCGGACGCGCCGGCCAGCGCGGCCCAACTCAACTGCATCTCCCCGAAGATCAGCCACCATTGGATGCCCTGCTCCTTGCACAACGTGACGAGCTCGGAGGCGACATCGCGCATTTGGTGCCTTTCGCCGCGATGTTGGCGTACGAGGCACAACCAGTGAAGCGCGAACGCCAGACTGAAGGGGTGATCGAGCTCACGAGCAATGGCCACCGCTCGTGTGCAGCTCTCGAGACCGCTGTCGGGGAGCCCTTTGAGGCACAGCACTTGCCCCAGCAATAGCCGCGCGACCACAGGCACGTCCTGGCCCGTTGCGATTGCCTTAGACCTATCGCGTTCTGAGTGATCGAAGGCGACCGCCTTCGTCAGATGTGAGTCCGCGCGCTCCAGCTGGCCGAGGAAGTAGAGTGTCGTGCCCAGCGCGGTGTGACCGTTGAGCAGCATCGCGTCGTCTCGCTCTGCTTCACCGAGCCGCACCATTTCTTCGCCGAGCCGCAGGGTGCGTTCGAGATTCGCCCGCACGAGGTGAAATTGAAACAGGCCCCACAATGCAACGGAGAGCTTGGTGACCTGTCCCGTGCGAATGCACAACTCCTGGGCGCGACTGTAGCATTGCTCCACGGAGTCAGCCGAGTAGGCGCCAGTGGCGATCAGAGCGGGACCGAGCGAGGTCTGGTACGTGACCTCCATGAGGTCGCGTTCGGTGCTTTCGGGCAGCTCCTTCAGCAATGCCAACCCGCGTTGCAAGTGATCGATGGCTTCCTTGTTTGCGGAGCGGTCTGCAGCCAGTTTTCCTGCGTCGAGCCAGTTGGCTGCCGCCGGTTTCGGCATTCCGGCTTCCGTGTAGTGGTGAGCGATTAGTTCCGGTGCCGACGTCTCGGCGAATTCCGACACCAGTGTGCGTGCGATGACGCGATGAAGATAACGCCGGCGCGAACTCAACAGTGAGCCATGGGCTGCTTCCTGCAGCAACGCGTGACGGAAATGGTAAGTCGCGTCCGGGGCCGTCCCCGCCTGCTCCAGCAGATCAGATTGCACGAGCGCATGCAGTTGAAGGCGCAGCGTCCCACGGTCCGCTTCTGCGACGGCTGCCAGCAGCTCGTAGCTGAATTCTCTGCCGATGACGGCCGCCAGCTGGGCCAGCTCTTTCACGTCTCCCAGCCGATCCAGGCGGGCCATCAACGAAGCCGTGAGGGTGTCGGGCAGCGCATAGTCGGGGTTGGAGCCTGCCAGTTCGTAACTGCTCGGACCCTCCCGCACGACGCCGGTTTCGAGAATCGCTTTCGTGAGTTCTTCGACGAAGATGGGGACTCCGTCCGTTCGTTCGATGATGCGTTGCGTCAGAGAGGGAGGCAGAGGTTTGGACTTCGTGATGCCTGAGATCATGTCGGCGACGCCCGCCGACGAGATGCGTTCGAGGTTGATTTGCTCCAGTTTGTCGGAGGGCTTCCAGGGGCTGACGAACTCGGGGCGATGAGTGAGCAGGACCAGAACAGGCTTTGCATGCTCAGTTGCGATCCAGGACTCCAACCATTCCAGCGAAGTTGCGTCCGCCCAATGCAGGTCCTCGACTACGAGCACCAGCGGCCGTTTCGAACCTTCCGCTGCAACGAAACGAGAAAGAAGGCGCATGGTCTCGGTGCGCAAGCGCTCCGGCGGCCAGTTGGCGAGCGAGTACTTGGAACCGTGTTTGACGCCCAGGAGCATCGCGAGTAGCGGAACGTCAACCACCGGATCTTCACCGAGCGAAACCGCCGTTTGCTCTATCTTGCGGAGTTTGGCCTCGCCAGTCTCCTCTCGATCGAGTTTCAGGTAGTCCCCAACCATTCTGGCCAACGCGTGGAAGGGGGTATTCTGGAAGTACGGCACGCCCTGCCCGCGCATCACGCCAACGCGCTGTTCGGCAAGTGGTGCCAAGAACTCTCGCACCAGGCGTGACTTGCCCAGTCCCGCGTCGCCTCCGATCACTACCGCCTGCGTCCCCTGGCTGTTGGCGCGTTGGAAGCTGGCTTGGAGTTGGGTGAGCTCCTTCGAACGGCCGATTAGCGGTGTGAGCCCTGCACCGACAGGGGAGTCCTTTGACACGTCGTCGGTCCGACGCGCCACGACGCGAAACAGCTCGGTTGG
>QJWJ01000082.1 GCA_003235365.1 Deltaproteobacteria bacterium | reverse complement strand
GCAGCGTTTCGCTCCTCGCTTTGAGATCACCGGCGGTGCGGATTGTCAGTTCGCAATCCAGAGGGTCGGTGGAATAGGACTCCAGCAGGTTGTGGTGCTCGTCCACGGAAAGCTCGCCCACCAACGTCAGGTTCTCGCTCTTCCCGGAATCGATGGTCGAGTAATGAGCGGGCCCTTCCGCCGAGTCCTCCTCTGAATCCTCTGCGTCGGCGGGCGCCAGCCGCAGTCCGATCGTGATCGGTGCGCCGTCGTTGGGGGTCAGGCGCAATGCCGCGTAGGGCGTCACCGTCGACGGGGAGCGAGACGGATTGAACGCCGTCGCTTGGACTTCGATCCTGGCCTTCAGCTTCGCCCGGAGCAGTTCGTCGCTCTTCTGTACGAACGCCTGCAGCGCGCTGTGTTCGGCGGACAGCGTCTGGCTGCTTGCCACGGCCAGACGGCTGATCTCGTTGCGGTCGAAGCGCGAAACCACCAGCCCGAGCATCCAGTTCGCCGGGTCACGCGTGAGGTTGTCGTCGCTGTCCAAGATCACGGCCCGCTTTCCCACGTGAAGCACGTAGTCGGAGATCTTGTTGTCGTTTTCGATCTCAGTCAGATCGTACAGAGCAGGCTTGTCCAGGAGCTCTCGCTCTTGCTTGGCGAATTCGGCTTTCGTTTTGGCGTCGCCCAAGGTGAACTTGAAATGGTAATCCGTCACCATTCCAGAGAACAGCCCGGGGTTGCGCTGGTTCTCGTCGAGGAATTCGACGAAGTGCTTTCGGACCACCTCCTCGTCTTCCGTGCTCTCGACGATCTGACGGACCTTGCCGAGAAACTCGACGTTGATGGGGATCGCGACGATCTGCTCAGCCGCGGTCATCATGTTCTTCTTCCAGACATCGACGTCCAGATAGCCCGTGGCCAGATCCATCCCCTCTAGCAGCGTGGATTTGGCTGCTGCTTCGAGCACGCCTTCGGCTTCTTGCGTGGTGATGTATGCGGAATCTGCCGTCAGCCCCAGCTTCTTCTCGAGAAGTTGTATTTGACGCGTGATCCGTGCGGGTGGTGCCGGCCGCCCATCGACCACCAACGTCAGTTCTGGAGACAAGATCTCCACGGATGCCAAGCTGACAGTCGGGGCGCTCATCGCGAGCTGCCGCCGTTCCATCAGCATGTCCGCTCCGACAGCTGCGCCCGCCCCGAGTATGGCGCCGATGAGCGCCAGCGATATTTCCCCCAGTCGTCGTTTCGATGGCGGCTTTTTCGGAACATCAGCCATCTCGACTGGCTTGTTCGTGTCAGAGTTCATCTCACCCTCCCTGCTTGCGTTGCCCACCCCAGCGCCGAGGATTACACGACGCAGCTTACCACCGCAAGCGGCTCGAGCGCCGCGGTTGCGATTGCGGTGGCCGAGGGGGACCTCTCGAGCATTGATTTTGATGGCTTTTTGCGTCGACGAACGGCGCGCCGCCTTGACGTCGCGTGCAACTGGTGAGCGAATGCCCGTCATGGCTTCTACGTCCGACAAGTACCCGCCTCGCCGCTTTCGCTCCCGCGACTGGTTCGACGACCCAAGGCACATGGACATGGTTGCGCTCTACCTCGAACGCTTCATGAACTACGGCCTGACCGCTGACGAGCTGCTTTCGGGAAAGCCCATCATCGGCATCGTGCAGTCGGGCAGTGACCTCAATCCGTGCAATCGGATTCACCTCGAGACGGTCAAGCGGGTGCGAGAGGGCGTACGTGAAGCGGGCGGCGTCGCGATGGAGTTCCCGCTGCATCCCATCTTCGAGAACTGCCGCCGCCCGACAGCGGCCATGGATCGGAATCTCGCGTACCTGGGCTTGGTGGAGATCTTGCACGGCTATCCCATCGACGCGGTCGTGCTGACGACTGGTTGCGACAAGACAACGCCGGCGCAGGTGATGGCCGCATCCACCGTCGACATTCCGGCGATCGTGCTATCGGGCGGGCCAATGCTCGACGGTTGGCACGAGGGCGATCTGGTCGGGTCTGGAACGGTGATCTGGCGTTCGCGTCGAAAGTTGGCAGCCGGGCAAATCGACGAGAAGCAGTTTCTGGAGGCGGCTGCGGCGTCCGCGCCTTCAGCTGGGCACTGCAACACGATGGGCACGGCTTCGACGATGAACGCCGTCGCAGAGGTGCTCGGTTTGTCGCTACCGGGGTGTGCGGCGATCCCCGCGCCGTACCGTGAGCGCGGGCAGATTGCCTACGTGACGGGCAAACGCATCGTGGAGATGGCTTACGAGGACATCAAGCCCTCACAGATCTTGACGCGGGCCTCCTTCCTCAACGCGATTGCAGCCATCGCCGCGATGGGCGGCTCGACCAACGCCCAGCCCCACCTCGTTGCGATGGCGCGGCACGCCGGTGTCGAGCTCAACCCCAGCGATTGGATGACCCATGGCCGACACGTGCCGCTGATCGTGAACATGCAACCGGCGGGCAAGTATCTGGGTGAGCGCTTCCATCGAGCGGGCGGGGTGCCTGCCGTGCTGTGTGAGCTGTTGGCACACGGTTGCATCGACGGCGACGTGGCGACGGTGACGGGGCATAGCCTGGCCAAGAACGTCCAAGGCAAGCACAGTACCGACCGCGACGTGATCATGCCATTCGACCAACCGCTGCAGAAGGACGCGGGCTTTCTCGTCATGTCTGGCAACTTGTTCGACTTTGCGATCATGAAGACGAGCGTCATCTCCGAAGAGTTTCGCAGTCGCTTCTTGAAAGACGGCAACGTCTTCGAGGCGCGCGCCGTGGTGTTCGACGGCTCGTCCGATTACCACGAGCGTATCGACGATCCGTCGCTCGGCATCGACGAGCGGACGATGCTGGTGATCCGTGGTTCGGGACCCATAGGTTGGCCGGGTTCAGCAGAGGTGGTGAACATGCAGCCACCAGCGGCGTTGCTCGCGCGCGGCATTCAAAGCTTACCGACCCTGGGCGACGGCCGACAATCGGGTACCTCGGACAGTCCGTCGATCCTCAACTGCGCGCCCGAGAGTGCGGCGGGTGGGGGGTTGTCGTGGCTGCGCACCGGTGACGTGATCCGAATCGATCTCGATCAAGGACGTTGTGACGCGTTGGTCGATGATGACGAGATCGCGCGGCGCAAGGCGCAGCCGCCGCCTCCCATCCCGCAGAGTCAAACCCCCTGGCAGGAGTTGTATCGGTCGACGGTGGGCCAACTCGACGGCGGTGGCGTGATGGAGCTGGCCGTGAAGTATCGCGGTGTGGCTCGCAAGACTCCGCGACACAACCACTGAACTCGTCGTCCGCGCCGCGTCGTTTGAGCAGTACACGAGCAACACTCGGCCCGTGACGATTGTGACGATTGTGACGATTTGCGTCGGCTCGTTGACGTTCGTGTGGCGCCGAGACATCATCGGTTTTGCTTCGACGCGCCAAGCACTGATCCTGCTTTGCCGTTCGAACTGACCAGACGCGGCGTCACTGGACCTGAAGTTGTGGTGTTGGTGCGCGTCGTGTCGCATCCGGCGGAAGCCAGAACGGAAGTATCAACATGTCAAAGAGAGCACTCATCGATTTCGACGCGCCGCTGCGTCACATTCACGAAGCGTCCGTGAAGCTCAATCGAGCCGCAGAGGTTGCGACCAAGGACATCGAACGTCTCGAGAAGGAGCTGCTCCAGGCCGAACCGGGCGTTTCGGTGTGGACTGACGCGATTGCGGAGAGTGAGGAACAGTACGTCTCCGACGATGGGCAAACGCAGACCGGCAAGCGTGTGACCAAGCTCGGCTTCGCGAAAGTGGCCAAGTGGGGTATCACCGTCAGCCAAGAGCTGTTCGATGCCGAAGGGCGTCGGCTCGACCGCGATCTGAGTCTGTTGCGCAAAGCCGAGCGCGATCTGCGCCTGCTCGGTCGGGAACACATCGGTCTCGTTCTCGAAGCGTTGCGAGGCGCGCTCGAGGAGCGGTTGGCGAAGCTGCCGCAACCCCAAGGTGAGCCGAGCGATGCCGAATTGAACGTCGAACCGGGCGAGGTGCACGCAACGCCGGTCGCGCCAACGACGAGTGTCGACGATGAAACCGTCGCGGCGTGAACCGCCGAGGCAATCTCGCTGATTGCCGCTCGCGACCACCTTACGGACGACGTACAGAGGTTCGTAGGGAGAGGTTCGCAGGTGACTGTACGGAGCACCGTATCGAGTGAACGCACCTGGACTGGTTGGGTCGAGACGCGGCGTGCCGCGTTGCCCCGCGTCTCGACCCTCTTCCAAGACATACGCCGACAGGCCCAGCCGATGGTGCGTCGCGTTGCGGCGGACCGGCACTCCGAGCGGTCGCTGCGGCCTGGTGCGGGTTAGCGCCTCACGGACAACCCGCACAAGGCGTTTGCCCTGAGGCGAGGGCTTGCTCAGGCCCGGGTGTGTGCGTGCCGCTGGGCTGCAGACCGAGCGCGTCGTCGATTGCCGGAAGAACCCGTCGCGGGTTGCTGCGCACTTGGTGATCCTCGCTCTGGTCGATCCAGCGTACGATGCCGCGCTCGTCCACCAGGATGGTGGTCGGGATCGCCAGGGGGCGCGCAAAGCTGCGCCCCAGTCCGACGGCGAGTGTCTTGTGGCTGCGCAGATTGAATTGATCGATCACTCTCAATTCGGCGTCCGAGAGAAACGTCATGTTCAGGTGCTGATTGGCTGCGGTGAACGTCGCCACCTCT
>QJWJ01000163.1 GCA_003235365.1 Deltaproteobacteria bacterium | reverse complement strand
TGGCCCACCGTCGTACAGCTGATGGGTCTGAGCGCTGCCGAGGACGCCCAGTTTCGGGAGAAGATCGTCAAGCAGACAGGCAAGCTGGCGCAACAGCAGATGCTGCTCAAAGTCGACGTGCCGCGCGAGGTGTTTGCCGCTCTCAAGACGCACCGCGCGGAGTTACCGGGCATCATCGCGACGCCGTCGCCCGTTCGCTATTACCC
Source organism: Deltaproteobacteria bacterium (assembly GCA_003235365.1). Classification (GTDB taxonomy): domain Bacteria; phylum Myxococcota_A; class Polyangia; order Polyangiales; family Polyangiaceae; genus SZUA-265. The sequence goes on along the minus strand of QJWJ01000163.1, from coordinate 15,028 downwards.
CTATGGTGAGGTCGGGGCGCACTTGCTCGGCTACATGCGAGAGACGAGTCAGGACGACTTGGCTCGCCTCGACGAACGCGGTTACCGCCCCGGAGACCGCTTGGGAGCGATCGGCGTAGAGAAGCGCTGGGAGAGCTACCTGCGCGGTCAGCGTGGTTGGCAGAAGCAGGTGATGGGCCGCCGCGCCCGAAAGAACATCGAGCAGTTCGAGGAGAAGTACCTCGAAGAGCCGAGGCGACTCGAGCCGGTGCCGGGTCGTGATCTGTCGCTGACCGTCGACATCGAGCTGGAACGATCCATCGAGCGTGCGATGCGGGGCCAGTTGGCGGGGGCTGTGGTCGTGATCGACGTACGCACGGGGCGTCTGCTGGCTGCGTTGTCCAAGCCCGCTTTCAACCCGAACGTCGTGTCGGGGTCCCAGGGGCGCAAGGCGATCGGGGACGCGTTCCGACGGATGTACAAGGACCCATTGAAGCCGCTCCTCGACAAGACGATCAGTGCGGCCTATCCGCCGGGTTCGACGTACAAGCCCTTCAGCGCGCTAGCGGGATTGAACGAGCAGCTGATCACTCCGCGGACGGAGTTCGATTGCAAGGGTGGCTTCGAATTTGGTCGCCGATACTTTCGCTGCACCGGTGTGCATCGTCACGTAAACCTCTACGACGCCATCGTTCGCTCCTGCAACACGTACTTTTACAATCTCGGCGAGCTCATTCACATCGATCGGTTGTCGGGCATCGGTATGGATTTCGGCTTCGGCGTCAAGACGGGCATCGGCGTCAACCCCGAATCGCGTGGTCGGATGCCAACCCGTGCTTGGTACGCTCGCCGTTACAAGGGCGAAGGGTTCCGCGGTGGCTTCACGCTCCTGTCGGCGATCGGTCAGGGCGCGACAACCGTCACCGTGATGCAACTCGCGTTGGCGTACGCAGCGTTGGCCAACGGCGGCACGTTGTATCAGCCGCAAGTCGTGCGCTCGATTGAGACCAGCGATGGCACTGTGGTGCAAGAGTTCCCGCCACGCGTGCGTCGCATCATCGACTTGCCGCCGGATAGGATACAGTTGATTCGCAACGCGCTTCGTGGCGTCGTGACGGATCGCGACGGCACCGCGCACAAAGAGGCGCTGGATGGGGTCGACATGGCTGGTAAGACGGGTACCGCTCAGGTCTCGCATGTCACTCCGCGAGGGGTGGATCCGAACAAGGTGTGGTACTTCAATCGCGACCACGCCTGGTTCTCGGGTTACGCCCCGGCGGATGCGCCGGAGATCGCGATAGTGGTCCTGATCGAACACGGCGGAGGCGGTGGCAAGAACGCCGTGCCCGTGGCGATGCGCGTCGTTCGGGACTGGCAGCAGATCCGGCACGACCGCGAGAGCGAGGAGCAGACCACCGAAGAGCGGGCCAAGGAGCAACAACTGTAGTGGCCTACGCGCGTCGAGTTCTGCGGGTCAGGGAGCACTTCGATTGGCCGTTGTTCCTGTCGATTTTCGCGATCGCGATGATCGGCTTGGTGAACCTGTACAGTGCAACCAGTCCGTACATCGACGATGCGAACAAGGCCGGCATCGCGGACATCTACGTGACCCAAGTCTATTGGTTGGTCGTCGGTGGGCTCATGGGCATCCTCGTCGCCATCATCGACTACCGAAATTTCGAGCGCTTGGCGTACGTGGCCTACGCGATCGGGATATTCTCGTTGCTGCTCGTGTTCGTGTTGGCTTCGGACGTGCGCGGTGCGGCTCGTTGGATTCGACTGGGCAGCTTTGCGTTTCAGCCCAGTGAGTTCATGAAGCTGGGAGTGGTGCTGGCTGTCGCACGTTTTCTTTCCGACGATCCGAAGACGGAGGCGCGCACGCTCGTCGACCTGCTTCCGGCGATGCTGCTGTTCTTGCTTCCGGCGGCGCTGGTGATGATGCAGCCCGACTTCGGTACGTCGACGATCTATGCGCTCGTCGTCGGCTGCATGCTGGCCATGGCTCGTATCCGCGCATCCAGTGTGCTCACGTTGCTCGCGGCGGCTGCGGCGTTCTTGCCCGTCTTGTGGCTTTTCATCTTACGCGACTACCAGAAATCGCGGGTCCTGAGCTTCGTCAATCCGGAGGCGGACCTGACCGGCACGGGCTGGCACGCGTTTCAGTCTCAGACCGCGATCGGTAATGGTGGGATCTGGGGCTCCGGGTTCCGAGAAGGGACCCAGAACCAGTTCGGCTTCCTGCCAGACCAGTTTTCCGATTTCCCATTCAGCGTGTTCGCAGAGGATTGGGGGTTCTTCGGATCGATGGCTCTGCTGTCGCTGTACGCGTTCGTGTGTATCTGGTCGATCAAGATCGCCAGCATGGCCAAGGATCGCTTTGGCGCTGCCGTCGCCATCGGCGTTGGTGCGATGTTCTTCTGGCACACGGTGTTCAATTTGGGCATGGTGCTTGGAGTCCTGCCCGTCGTCGGCATCACGCTGCCGTTGTTTTCCTACGGTGGCAGTAGCGTCCTAACCAGCATGATTGGGTTTGGGCTACTGATGAACGTGTCGATCCGGCGTTGAACCGAAGGATTGTGCGAGGTGTCGCGCCGAAGGCTGGTTTTGCCTATCGGGTCGTCGTGCGGCTACCACAGGGCCTCGATCGGCGTTGCGATCGAGACGATGCACGCAATCCAACCCTGTCCGGCGTTTCGGATTGGGGGCATCACAGAGCGCTCGGGCCGCGTGGCGAGGGCTCGATGCGGCGCCCACGCCTAGCTCTGGGCGAGCACGATTGTCGGGCAGTTCTCAGGCCCCCGTTTGGTGAAGGCCCGAAGAAACCGCCCCGCCGCTGCAGTCGCTTTCCCGACTCCATTCCTCGTTGCATCCAATGAGCGATCGCGAATCGCGAAGGCTCATCTAGCCATGAGACTGTCAGCGCGAGCCCCGCCTCACTCGAGGCGGAAAAGCTCGTCGAGATCCGCTTTGCTCAGCCGCTTCGATCCGCCTTCATCCTCACTGAGTACCGCGGAAACCAGCTCTCGCTTCTTCTGTTTGAGTTGGAAGATCTTCTCTTCGATCGTTCCTTCCGCGACCAGGCGATACACCGTGACCACTCGGTTCTGCCCGATGCGGTGCGCGCGATCCGAAGCCTGATCCTCGACGGCGGGGTTCCACCACGGGTCGTAGTGGATGACCGTGTCGGCGGCAGTGAGGTTGAGACCTGAGCCGCCTGCCTTGAGGCTGATCAAGAATGCCGTCACCGTCGGGTCGGTCTGAAAATTCTCGATGCGTTCCGAGCGATCCTTCGTACTGCCGTCCAGGTATTCGTACTTGATCTTGTCCTCGCTCAGCGCTTCCTTGATCAGTTTGAGCATGCTGACGAACTGACTGAAGATGAGCACTTTGTGGCCGCCGGACTGTGCCTCGTCGACGAGTTCGCGAAGCGCCATCAGCTTCGCGCTGTTCTCGTTGGAGTACTGCCGAGTCAGGCCCAGCAGACGTGGATCGCAAGCTGCCTGCCGGAGTTTGGTCAAGCCCGCGAGGATGTGCAGGTGGCTCTTCGCGATTCCGGACCGTTCGACCTCACCCATGACGTTTGCGCGCACCTCGCGCAGCACTTGAGTGTACAGCGCGCGCTGTTCCGAACCGAGGTCGATGATCTTGTCCGACTCGATTTTCGGCGGTAGGTCGTCCGCGACCTCCATCTTGGTGCGGCGCAGGATGAACGGGTGGATGACCGCGCGCAAACGCGCCGCGGTCTTCGAATCACCCTGATCGATGGGGCGAGCGAACTTCTCCTCGAAGCGGCGGAGCGGTCCCAGCAGTCCGGGGCTGACGAACTCGAAGATCGACCAGATTTCGCTGAGGCGATTTTCGATGGGAGTACCCGTCAGTGCCAAGCGACGCGACGCGTTCAACTCGCGGGCAGCTTGTGCAGTCGCGCTTTCCGGGTTCTTGATGTTCTGGGCTTCGTCCAGGATGGCGTAGTCGAGGTCGAGCTTGGCGAGCAGTTCGATGTCGCGCCTCAGCAGCGCGTAGCTCGTGATGATCACGTTGGCCGTGCTCAGCTCGTCCTCCTGTTCGCGGCGACCCGCGCCGTGCCACAGGGCTGTGGTCAGGGTGGGGGAGAAACGCTCGATCTCGCGCAGCCAGTTTCCGACGACGCTCGTCGGCGCGACGATCAGGGCGCTGAGCTTCTTGGTATCCTGCTTGACGCTCAGTAGCAACGCGATGGTCTGAATCGTCTTGCCGAGACCCATGTCGTCGGCGAGCACACCGCCGGAGCCCAGCTCGTCAAGAAAGCGAAGCCATGACAGGCCTTGCTCCTGATAGGGGCGTAGGGTCGCCTTGAGTGAGCGCGGCTTCTTCGCTTTCTTGATCTCGTCGATGTCTTCGAGTCTCTTGAACAGTGCCTTCGTACCCGCGGAAATCGTGGATTGCTCGGCTTGATCCAGCAACTCTTTGATGCGTCCCGCCTGGGAGATCGGCAGCTTGCCGTTCTTGCCAGCGGCGGCGATGAGCTCGATCTCGCGGTCGATTGCGGCCTGCATGCGGTCGGCGTCGATGGGGGCGTAGGAGTTGTCGCTCAGGCGCACGAACTTCTTGCCCTCTCGGAGGCACTGTTCGAGCTCCCTGCGGTCGACGCCTACGCCCTCGCTCTCGTAGGAGATCTTCAGGCTCAGCCAATCGACGCCGCTCGATACGCGCGCCTTCATCTGCAGTGGCTTCGACCGGATCTGGGCGCCGACGAGATCTTCGGGAACGTAGAGGTCCCAATCCTCGGGAAGACTGCCGACCCCTTCGGCCCAGAAACGCAACGCCTCGTCGCCCAGCGCAATGAAGCGTTCCCCTGTTTCGTCCTGGCTCAGCCCCAGATCGAGCAACAGCTGCGCAGCGTGCTGTTGGGCGACGATGTCCGTGCGCACGCAGGTGGCTCTTTTCTGACCTTCTTCTGGAGGCTGAATGATGATGGGCGGAGAGATGCCGTCTGCACGCACCTCGACCTCCAGGTCGCCGTAGGCGGCGCGCAGCGAGACTTCCGCTTCCAGCAAGCTGCCCGATGCTCGCATCCGAAACTCGGGCTGCAAGTCGACGACGTCGGCGACCTGGGACAGGTCCGGCAGGTCCGCACCGACTTCGAGGGCCACCCGCGGAAGGCCGTTGGTGATGATGTCGATCAGATCTGAGGCGGGCTCGGCGATCGTCGGGCTTCGCAGCAAGCGTTTGAGCGCGGCGGGCGACACGCGGTCGTCAATCGGGCGGGCGATGCCTTCAGTGGTGTCGATGTGCCAACCCGGTGATCCTTCGTACCAGCCACCCTGGGTGAGCTGAAAGCGACGTCCATCACCGCGGTCGAAGGTGGCTTTGGCGACGATTGTATCCTGGCCCACCATCTCGAGATCGAAGCGTGGCTTCAACGGTTCGTCGTTGAAGCGCAGGTGCATCAGTGCAGGTTCGAGCAGGACGCTGCGCTTGCGCAGCAACGGCAGTAGCTCGGCGACGTCTTCGCCTCGAATGTCGATGGCGGGGTGGCGCGGATTGCCGCTTTCGAATCGGGTCAGCAGGCGCAACGCAGCGCGATCGGCTGTGGGAGCCAGGGCTTGCCAGGCCAGTGCCACCGAGGGGAGGAGAGGGACGCGCGCGTCGACGTCGAGAACCGTCACCGTGAAGCCAGAGGGACGAACGTGGACGCGAAATTCGAGATTCAGTCGCCGCACGCTGCCGTCTGGCGCAAGCCACGCCCCAATACCGGTCGGGCGCGCCGTTGCATCGGGCGTCGGCAACGTGACGCCGGGCGGGACCGCGAGTTGCTGTTGCTGGGCTCGCCGCCGGCGTTCTCGTCGCCGACTCGACTTGCTGTCGTTGCCGCCGTTGTTGTTATTGTTGTTGTTCTGCTGGGGCTGAGGCTGAGGCTGCGCTTGTTGGGGCTGCGGGGGGCGGGGCAGGGCCGCGCGCGCTTGGTTGCGAACGGTGATCAACAAGGCAGCGATGTGCTTGCAGTGTTGTGAGGTCTTCTGGTGTGCCGGGCACGTGCACGTAGCGCTGATCCCGTCGCCACCCAGGGTGACGTTGACCTGATAGGGTTCGGGATCCGACCCTTTCACCTCTCCACTCGACTGTGTCTGGCCAACGTCGACCTTCTCCACGACGCCGCGCTTGGCGTAGTCGAGTCCGCGCAGGAACGTGCGGGACCCGAGCAGGCGTCTCAGGCCGCGGTCGGAGAGGGTGGATAGTGCTTCTGAAATGGTGGACACGTAGACTCCTGATAGTGGTCAGAAAAGAACGAGCGCGGCGACGAGGCTCATTGCGATGACCGCCTTGGCCGTGAGCTGCGCGCTGGGGCTGACGGTATTGCCCGCGAACTCCGCGACACCGTCGGCCAGATTGAGCGCACCGAGCTGAATGGGATCGGCGGCTCGTGTGTGGCGACGAGCGGCGCTTACGAGGCTCCAAGTGCCTTCAGCGGCGAGCGCGACGATGAAGCCGCACGAGGTTGTCAGTGTCAGCACTGCCATCAGCAACACCAAAGCTTGGGCTGCGCCGCCGTCGCTGAAATGGATCACGGCAGCGACGAGCAGCGGGGGAAACAACAACACCGACAGCGGCGCGAACGCTCGGGCTCGCAGAGCTCGCTGGCACACCAAGCTCAAGTGTTCGTTGTATCGGGGGCGAAACTCCTCGGGAAGCTGCGCCTGGCCGTGAGCGTCGTGAATGAACGCGTTGAGCTGCCGTTGCAGCTCTGTGGCTACGTCCGCTGCCGTGCGCGCGGCGTGTGAAATGGCGGCACCGCCGAAGCCGAGTACCAGAGCCAGACCCAACGACGCTCCGGCGCATAGCACGTACGCGCTGGCCATCTGGAACACCGAGTCGCCGAACGCGGCGGCGCTTCGCCACAGGTCGATGATCGCGAGCAGCCCGAGGAGCGCGCCGACGGACAACAGATGGCCTCGTCCGACGGCCCCCGCCGCCAGCGCGGCTTGGTTCATGCGTACGGAGCGATGCTTCACTTCCGGACGGCGCTGCGCGTCCAGCGATGCCAGGGCGCAGCCACCGTCGACGATCGGATCGAACAGCGTCAGCGATGCCAGGAAGGGGAGCCCCATCGAGTAGCCAGCGACGAGCAACGCGAGCGCGAGGGTCGTGCCCAAGGCCCAACCCGAGGCTTCACCCACGAAGCTGGCCAATGCTACGCCGACCCCGAGGGCGCCCAGGATTGGCCAAGCATTGCACAGTGAACTGGTCACTCCAGATGCCAGCGCCAGGGTAGGTGAGAGAGACGCGGCGTCCTTGAGCTCCTTGAGCCCAGCACGGCGCCGATCAGTCAGGTGCTGCCGGGAGAATCCGACGACGAGATTCGCGCCGATGCCAAGCGCCCCAGCCGTGAACCACGGCACCCACGTGTCGCCGAGCAGCCACACGCCCAGGCCAGCCAAGCAGGTCAAACACAGCCCCGCGACGGCGACTTGGCCGCGCCACAAGATGGCTGATGGATCATCGCTTGCGTCGGCACGCGACGAAATCAGTGCCACGCCCGTGGCAAACAACCCAAAGCCGCGTATCAACACGGGCAGGGCGATGAGCAACGACGGATCGACGGTCGCGCCCCCGTTGGCCTGCCAAACCCAGGTGGCGATTGACACCAGTCCCGCGTGGAGCAACAGCGAAGTGCAAAATACGTCCTGCGTCCGGGTGGTGCTCACGCCGACGTGATTGCCTACGAGATCCAGAACCATGGTTGGGTTCTTGACGTCGAGGTCGAAACGTTCTCGCTGGCCTCCGAGGCGACGCTCGCGTCTTCCAATCTGCCCAGCGTAGTGCACTGCGCCGCCGGTGATCTGCGACCAGAATGCTGCCAGTACTGCGCCCACGGCGAGGCCCAACAAGACTGCCGGGCAAGCGGCAGATGCCGAACCCAAAAAGAGCATGGTTGCTGACACCAGCAGCAGCGCCAGCGCGTCCACGGCCAAAGCGAGTGCTCCGCCCGAGCGCAAGCCCACCGAGACCGCGTGGCTGTGCGTTGCGCGCAGCATCGCGGCGGCCACGCGGGCCGAGGCTCGGGGCGCGACTTGAACGGCGAGTTGCCCAACGAGAATCGAACACGCGGCTCCCGCAGCCACGCCCGCGGCCGTCCACAGAGGCAAGCCCGTGTCGTCACTCTGCGGCTGACCCAATGCGCGTAGGCCCAGAAGGACTAGACCGAGCAAGGTCACGGCGAGCAGTGATCGTTTGCCCTGCTTCCACGCGAAGTCGTCGCCAGCGCGTCTGACAGCGCCGAGCACGCGCGCCGTTTCAGTCGACCCGAGCGCTTGCGATAGCACCCACCGCGTCAGCACCGCTGCTAGCACTGCCGCCAATGCACCCAAACTCAGGATGAGGACAATCTCGACCACACTCAGACCTTTGGGGCCTGCGTTCCGCTCGAAAGAAAAACGGCGAGACCCACGTCAGGGCCGGAGAACTGAGCGGTCTTTTAACGCTGAACTCCGGAAGCCCGACGCTGGTCGTACCAGCAACGACACCCGATGGCAACAGTCATTCGCCCCCCGCAATGGCCGTTCCTCGGAGCTGGGAAGCCGTTGCGCCCCGTCGTCGTTGCGCAGAACCGCGACGGGGCGAGACACTCCGAAATGGCACGCTGCGGGGTGGCGCGGATGCGCGTGAATGTCGGACGCCGGTTCGCAACGGTGCCCGTTGGCGTCTACTGCGCGGACTTCGACTGCATCACCATCAAGTGGAACCGCCCGAACTCACTTTGCCCCAGAGTGAAGAGCACCTCGATCAACAGTCGCCACGGTGTGCTTTGATCCGCGACGATGACCGCCTCGGACATGCTCGCGTCCAGGCCTTTCGCTTGGCGTACCACCTTGTCCGTCTTGCGCGCTTCACCCAACGCGTTGCCAAGCGGAACGATGTACAAATCGTTGGGACCGCCGCGCTTGTTCTTCGCTCCGACACCGGTTTGAATCATCGATTGGCGGGTGGGCAGAGCCACGACGGCCTCGTCGCCCACGAGCATCTGCGTCTTGCTGATCGTGACGCGGACGCCTTCTTGCGTCGGCTCCGAATCGAGGATGCTGCGCGGGATTCTCAAGTCTTCGCTCTGGGGAATCGCCGTACTGGACTCGCCTAGGGTCTTGAGCAGGAACACCAAGATGATCGTCATGATGTCGAGCATCGCGGTGATGTTCAGGAAGTTGATCTCGGGCTCTGCGGCGCTACGGCGTATCGCCTTGCGCAGCTCCGCCTTGTACTTCGCCTTGGAGGCGCGCTTGCCGCCCTGCGCCGTGGCTTCCTCGGTCATTTGCCCACCTTGAAGTTCACGTCCGGAAAAAGGGGATTCCCCTGGTTGTCGTTGCGGATGGCGTCGATCACCGAGATGACCGTCTGATAGTCGGTGTCCGGATTTCCCGCGATGAACGCTTGGGTTTCTTCCTCGAAGTCTGGTGCGGAGCGCTTGAGGCGCCCGACGCAATCTTGCAGCCGAGTGAAGTCGTACTGAGCGCCGGCTTTGGGAATCGCGATGCCCGGCCCTGCACCAGCGCACCCTGGCGCGACGTTGCCGCCCTGCGCTTTGATGGAAAACCCCTGATTGACAATCATTATCGTCAACCCCAGCGACTTCTTCTCCTCTTGCCGCACCCCGGCTCCCCCTGAGCCCGGGGGATTCGTCTCGATGGATGAGGTGAACGTCACCGCGACCGTCGCCAACACGAAGATCAGGATGTTCACCACGATGTCCAAGAACGGGACGATGTTGAGCTCGCCGCCTTCCTCGTCCGGGGCCAGTTCCCGCGGCTGAGATAGCCGCCGAATCTTACTGCGTTGTGCAGCGGAAAGGTGCTCACCCATGGGTCAGGCTCGACTAGATTCCATTCGAGGGCGTGAAGGGGACGGCAAGAGGCGTCGCCGACGGCTCATCGTTGCTGCTTGAGCGTGAGCAAGTTGAACGTACGTTCCATGATGCTCTCCAGGTCGTGCTGGATCGCTTTGACGCGGGTATGCAGCAGGATGTGCGTGATCATGCAGAACACCGCGATGCCGAGGCCGAGTGCCGTGTTGTACATGGCTTCAGCAATACCGTTCGAGAGCATCGCCTGCTTGTCTGCCTGCGACAAGCCCGGCGCCGCGATCGCGTTGAAGGTCTGGATGAGACCGCTGACGGTGCCGAGCAGCCCAATCAGCGTCGCGATGTTTGCAAGCGACCACAGGGCGCCTACGCGCTTCTCTGCTTCGGGTTTGAGTTCGCTCAGTTTCTCGCTCAGGGCGGCATCGATCTCGTCCTCACCCTTGTTCGAATGCGTGAGGCCCGCCCGGACGAGTTGCAAGACCGGATAGTCCTCGGCCTCGCACAGACGAATCGCGCGATCGATGTTGCCCGCGTTCACGAGCTTGCGGATCTGAGAGAAGAACTCCTTCGAGTTGACTCGATATCGAGTCACTTGGTGGATGAACCGCTCGACGACGATCGTCAGTACGACCGCGGAACAAATCAGGTTCAAGACCATGAACGTGGGGTTCTTGCTGAAGGCCTCGATGAGCGAGCCCGACCCCCCAGAGTGAGCGGCGAAGAGCAGAAGTTGCATCCCTCGTGTTTCCCTTTCCTGGCGCAATTCCAATGATTGCGGCGGCTTCCAATCCTGAACTCAGTTACTAGTTGTGGTTTGCTCGCGAGGCAAGGAAGCCGCGGCGGTTGACGTCGTCACGACGGCGTCTCACCGGGTTGCTCGCTCGCGTGGCCGAACGACTGACTAAGTACATAAATAAATGCTGGAAGTGCCTGGACCCGTGTTGGCCGGCGCAGCGCCACCCAGGGGCGGCAAACGGCTGCGCAGGGGCGGGGAATTAGGCTGGGTGGCGAGACGGCTCAGTAGCCGGCCGTGGCGCGTATTACGCCGCTCGGTGAGCCGGGTGACCCGTGGGTGTATTGTTCTGCGCTCCCCCAACGGACCGGATCTGAGCCCGCCGTAACTTTCGTCTGTCGTCTGTGCCGCGAGAAGCGATCGCCGTCCGACGCTCCGAAACGGACGCTCACCGTATTATCAGGGACGTCTTGGTGACCCACCGATTCAGTCCGAAAACCCCTTGTTTTGTAGGCTCAAAACGCCTGTGGACGTTTCTGAAACGCCGCGTTCCCGAACGAAAATTGGAACTTTTCGACCGGACGCGAACATCTGAGGCGGACCCAATCTCTCTTGACGCAAGAAGGTCCACTTCAGCAAGATGGCCGGGTCCGAAATCAGCGAAATCGGCGTTGGAGGGCTGGATTCAGTAACCACTCAGGTAGGAAGCCAGTCAACAGCCAAACGACGGTTGCAGCGGGGTTGGAAGTCAATCCACTGTCGCTGTGCTCTCCGGCCCTCGGAAGCCAGCTGGTCTCGGAAGTCAGGTCGCGAAGCAACGAGCAAAACAGGTTGCGGAAACAACACGGTGGCGGATACCGCAGTCTCCCCACATCAACTGCAAAGGTAAGAAAAGCACATGTTATCTTCAGCGTGGAAACACTATCAAGAAGGTGGCTGGGCCATGTGGCTCATCCTGTTCTGGTTGATCTGTTCGATCGCGGTGATTGTGGAGAGGGTGATCTACCTCTACGGTGCCTCGATCAACAAAGACGTCTTTCTCGCGACCATGCAGAAGTGCATCCTGGCCGGTGACATCGCCAAGGCTGTGAAGATGTGCTCCGCAGCCAACGCTCCGTTGGCCAAGATCGTTCAGGCTGGTCTGCTCAAGGTGAACCGTCCCGACGAAGAGGTTCAGGCTGCCATGGATGAAGCGGCTCTCGTCGAGATGCCCAAGATCAACAAGCTCACCGGCTTCCTCGCGCTGTTTGCGAACCTCGCGATGCTCTGCGGTCTGTTCGGCACCATTGTCGGCCTGATCAAGGCATTCGGCGCTGTCGGTGGCGAAAGCGTCGACCCCAGCCAGAAGGCACGCATTCTCGCAGAAGGTATTTCTGAAGCGATGAACTGCACGGCGTTCGGGCTGTTGGCGGCAATCACGGCTCTGATGGGCTTCGCGTTCCTCAACGGCAAGACCCAGGGCATGGAAGACGACATCAACGAGGCGTCGGTTCGCGTTCTGAACCTGGTCGTTGCAAACCGCCAGAAGGTCAACCTCCAAGGCCTCGAGGGCGCTCAGTACTGAGTCATCCTCACTGCTCCGAGCTGTAAGCGAGCGTCATACGGGTGAGGTCCGGCCCTCTTGGGCACATCCCACTAGTTTCGGGATTGTCCCCAAGAGATGGACTTCACCCGGTGTCGCAAGAGGCGCCGGGCAAACGGTTTCAACTCCACGGAGGTTAGTTCAATGGCAGGTATTGATGTAGGTGGCGGTCACGGCGGCAAGCGCTCGCTGAACTCCGAAATCCCGCTGATTCCGTTCATCGATTTCTTGTTGTGCCTCGTGTCCTTCCTGCTCATCACCGCCGTGTGGTCGCAGATGGCGCGAATCAACGCCGACGCCCGCGTCCCCGGGCCGCCGGATCCCAACAAGGAACTCGAAGAGAAGAAGGACAAGACCCTTCACGTTGAGATGAAGGGCGAAGACAGCTTCAAGCTGGTCTGGAAAGAGGGCAGCACGGTCATCAACACGATTGACGTGCCCCGCAAGCAAGAGAAGGTCGGCAAGGACGAGATCGCGTACCCCACTCTGGCCGAGAAGATCACCGAGGAGTGGAACAAGAACGAGTCCCGTCACTACGCCGCTACTGACGACAAGATTGACCAGGCGGTCCTGCACACGGACAACTCCACCGAGTTCCGTGACGTGATTGCGGTCATCGACGCCGTTTACGCACCTCAGCGCGAGTGGAAAGAGCCATCGGGCGAGATCAAGAAGCGTTCTGCGTTGAACGTGACGTTCTCTGTCAACTGATACAGGAGAAGCGAAGATGTCTTCAGGAAAACCATTGAGTCGCTTCCACCAACCGATCCAAGTGCCTGGGCGGCGCTTGCTCCACCACGTCCCCCTGCAGTTCGTGCAGAGGAAAGTCGGCGGACATGGTGGCAAGGCGATGAACCACGAGATCCCGCTGATCCCGTTCATCGACTTCTTGCTCTGCATCGTTCTGTTCTTGCTCGCGAGCTTCTCCGCTTCCGGTGAGCTGCCCGTCGACAAGAGCATCACGCTTCCGAGCGCTGAGAACGTCGAAGACATGAAAGAGGCGCCCATGGTCGCCATTACCGGGACGCAGATCCTGGTAGACGGCGTTCCGGCTGGCAGCACCCGTCCCATCATCGACGCCAACCGTCTGCAGAAGGTCGAGCAGTTGTTCGACATTCTGAAGGCGAAGCGCGAGCTGTGGACCCAGGTAAACCCCGGCAAGCCCTTTCACGGCATTGCGATCTTGCAGGTCGACGTGAAGGTTCCGGCCCTCATCGTCAAGAGCGTGTTCCAGACGGCGGCGTTTGCGGGGTTCCCGAACGTCAGCTTCATGGTCCAGCGTCGTGCCGGTGAAGAGGGAGGCGGCGGCGGCCACTGACAACCGCGGCCGGGCGTTGCTCGCTTCAAGCTGACCGACGTAACCTAGCGAAGACCCGCTCCCCGTGAGCGGGTCTTTTGCGTTGGTGCGCCCAGCATGGGCAGCGCTCGTCGGTGCGGTTCCACGTTCTTGCTCCGAACGAAGTGCTTGGGGGCTGACGAAAGTGGGAACTTTGTCGTATCCCGAGGGGACGATGTCGACGGAGCCCGCTGGCTCCCTTGCAGTCCCCCGGGCAGAGTGAACGTAAATGGCGCAGTCCAAGAAGCTGAAAGACCCCAATCGAACCATCGGGTTGCCGTCGCTCGCGGAGTCGCGAATGATCCGCAAACGGGCGTTGGTCCTGGGGCGCGTGCGGTTTCGTGAGGCGGCACCGCAGTTCTGGTTGTGGACGGCTGTCCTGTTTCTCGCGTTCGGCGTTGTCTACTGGCACTACTCGGAGCGAGAGCTCGCGCGCCAGAAGAACGACGTGATGGCCAAACAACGCGCCATTGCTCGAGAGTTGGCACCCAGGCTCGAACCCTTGCGCGCACAGGTAGAAGGTTGGGTGCAAGAACTTGCCGGCGACTGGAACGACGTGGTCGTCGACGAGACGCTCGACGTCGAGAAGTTGTCGAAGAGCGACGGCATCTATCTCCGACTGATGCTTCCTGACGCCAAGTCAGCCGAGCGAATCGAAGAAGCGGCGCGTACGTCACTGCATGACGGGTTCACGTCGTGTTTGTTCGTGCGCCAGGAAAAGCGCGACGCGACGCAGGGAACGAAGTGCTTCAGTCCGTCGCAGTGTGCCGATGGCGAACTGTGCAACGAATGGGGAGTCTGCTCTGCGCCGTCGCAGCCGTTCAATCTCCGGCTGATGTACAACGCCATGCGCATCCTGAGTCCCGCGTGGACGGACGAGTTGCACGAGGCGACCTCGGACTATCAGGTACGAGTATTCGAGCGCGATCTCGAGAAAGTGACCAAGACCGATGTGTTCATCGGCTTGGAAATGGTGACCCGCGCGCGCTACTTCACGGTGCTGTTGGACGAAGTTCCCGAGCAGGGCGTCACTCCGGTTCCAGGGGGCGAGGACGCTGGAGTACTGGGGCGGCCGGAGCTGCGCATCCAAGGTCAGGATCACCGTGTGCGGGTCGGGATCTGGGACTTGACGAAGCGCGAAGTGGTGCTTCGCGCGGCGTTTGATGCCGGCGCGGATTTCGTACCCATGGGTCGCATGAAGGCCGCGTCTCAGCGCTCGCTCGATGCGCAACAGCGTCAAGTGAACAACTGTGGGATCGCGGCTGACCTGCGCTACCTCGTAGCCAAGCGCGAGGAGGCCAGAAGCCGACCCGAGCAGAACGGTGACTCCTCGGAGTCAGCGCCGTCGAGCTCAGCGTCGTCAGGAACGGCATCGTCGGGAACCGCGGCGCCGAGCGCCTTGGTGCCAAAGGCACAGTGAACGGACTACTCCGGCGTGTGGAGGGCGTCGCTGGTGTGGTGCGTCGGTGCTCCGGAACAGGTCTCGAGCTTGGTCACGCCTTTGCCAGAGCGCTTGACCGAGTACATGAGGTGATCGCTCGGCCGAGTCGGTGACTGGGGGGGCGG
>QJWJ01000101.1 GCA_003235365.1 Deltaproteobacteria bacterium | reverse complement strand
CCCGAATCCCCGGCAGCGGCTGGGTCGAACGTGACTCCGGCCCCGATCGCGCCGCCTGTCACCGCGCCGAGCGTCACCACGCCCGCAGTCGCGACGAACCAACTCCTCCCCGTCGCTCCGGTGCCCAGTGCCATCTCACCGGCGACGGAACTCAAACCCACGACGCCATTGATCGGCGGAACACTGCTCGTCACTCGCTCTGGCCAGTTTGCCATCGCCGCAGCCCCGAGCACGGGCACGGTCTACGTCGTCGACTTGCAGGAGCGAGCACTGGTCGCGGTAACTTCGTTTTCGAGTCTCGCTGCGCCAACCCAGATGGCCGAAGACGCCCAGGGCCGAGTCCACATCGTGCTGCGCGGAGTCGGTGCCATCGCCACGTTGGATCTGCAACAGATCGAGACAGCGACCACCAGGGCGACGCCATCGGATTCAGACATCGCTTACGCCACTGGGCAGCAGACATCGGTACCCCTGTTGACGCCGACGACGCGCGCCGTCTGTGCCGCGCCGCGCGGCATTGCGTACGACGAGGTCGATGACAGCATCGTCGTCGCCTGCAAGTCGGGTGAGCTCGCATGGTTCACGGCGCTGGAGCCAACGGCGACCCGACAGGTCAAACTGGACCTCGACTTGCGAGATGTCGTCGTTCACGACGACGGCATCTTGGTCAGCACTTTCAAGAACGCGAAGGTCATGGTCGTGGACCGCTCCGGCAACGTGGAGCGAACACTGCGACCCAACACCGTGAGTGATGAAAGCGCCACGGTGGCGTACGAACCGCACGTGAGCCAACGCATGGTCACGACGTCGAGCGGACAGCTCGTCGTGCAGCATCAACGCGCCTCTCGAGGGGCACTGGGTGCGGGGTACTACAACACCAGCGGCTGCTCGGGCGGCGTCTCCCACAACACGTTCTCCGTGCTGCAATCCGGAGCGACCCAATTCAAGAGCGCTGGCGTCCTGCCCGGAGGCGTGATGCTCGACTTTGCCATCTCCGACGAGTCAGACCAATTCGCGGTGCTCGCAACAGCAGACGGTCAAACGGCACTGTACCAAGGTTCATTTGCGGCAGTGACGGACGACGCACCAGCCCCGTGTGAGCCCGCACCGACCAGCACGCTGTTTCTCGACGGGCAGGTAGTCTCCGCGGCCTTCGACCACTCCGACCGCTTGTTGCTGCTTCGACAGAACCCAGCGGCGCTCGAGATCGTCGGGACCGGTCCCATCCCTCTGGGACGGCAAACGGCCCGCAACGACGGCATGGACCTGTTCTATCGCCCGACGGTGCAAGGCGTCGCCTGCGCGACCTGCCACCCCGAAGGCGAAGAAGACGGAGTGACCTGGGCGTTCGTTCAAGATGGCATGCGACGAACGCAGCACGTCGCAGCGCCGCTCAGCCAAACCGCACCCCTACATTGGAACGGCGACCGCGCGGACATGACGGCATTGCTCGAAGACACACTCGTGACGCGAATGCGCAGCACCTTGCCCGAGCCGGCACAGATCGTCAGTCTGGCGAGTTTCATGGAGGGCTTGCCCAGGACGCCACCGCCGGTCCCCCGTGAGGCGGCAGGGGTCGCCGAAGGCCGCGCGGTCTTCGAACAGCTCGGCTGCGACGGGTGCCACAGTGGTGAATTGCTCACCGACAATCAGAATCACGACGTCGGCACGGGCGGCTCGCTGCAGACACCGTCGCTAGTCGGCGTGGTTTATCGCAGCCCATTCATGCATGATGGCTGCGCCAAGACACTCCGCGAGCGATTCTCGGATTACACGGACTTGGCCGCGGAGCAGACGTCGTGCGGCGGTGACGAGCGGCACGGCGCGTGGCAAACCCTACAGGAAACTCAGTTGGACCAGCTGATCAATTACCTCTCCTCGCTTTGAGCGCCAACTCATCCTCTACCAAGGTCGACCCGTGCCCTTCCCCCGAAGCTACAAACCGCGCACCTCATCTCTGACGCTCACACTGCTGGCGCTGGCCTGCAGTGAGGGCAATACGGAACGAGGCGTCGACACGACGCCTGCCCCCACAGTTGGTGCGCAGCCGCCGACGAGTCCCAGCGCGGGGTCGGGGTCGAGCAATCCGATCATCACGCCAGGGCCCGCCGGCAGCGCGAACCCCAGCGACCCGGGAACGCCACCGATGGAGGTGGTGACGGGCATCATCATCACGACTCCGCCTCAGGGTGTCTCGAGTTGTGATGTCGACGCCGTCCCCGCAGATCCCGAAGCCGAACAGTTGTTGGCTCCGTTTGCCGTGTCACACGACGACATCGTGCGGCGCACGATCTATTCGTGGACCGTCCCCGAACAGATCAGCGAGCTGCGAGCGGACCCGACGCTCTTGACGAAATCGATGACCTCCGACGGAGAACGCGGCAGAGCCGCCGATCTGATCTTGGAATCGGCTGAAACCGACGAGATCGCGGCGATGCTGGCCGCGCCCCAATTCGAGAAGCGGCGCTTTGGGTGGAGCAACCCCTGGGCCACGCTGCTGGGGTGGAGCGGGGAGGATTACGGCGATCGGTTACTCGCCATCACGTTGCGCCCCGATGCATGGGTGGGTCGCATGTTGGCCACGAGGGATTCCCAATTGACTTGGGCGTTCTTCGACATGGATGGCAACCCGGTCGAAAACAGCCAGGTCCTCGCCGATCCGCAGCGGCTTGCGATGGTGTACTTCGTCGACGAGCGGGATAGCCCCGAGTGTCGGGGATCGCTGTTTCGAGCCGGCTCGATCTTCCGAGAGTACTTCGTTCTCAACGAGTCGATGATCGAAAGCTACCAGGCGGGTACGACAGAACTGAAGGCAGAGATAGACCGTGGCATCACCGCCCTCGAAGCGCTCCTGAAAAAGCTGAACACCGGCGACTGCAACAGCCTCAACGAGGGAGCCCCTTGCTGGCGGGAGCGAGTCGCGGCGGAGTGGTGGACGGCCAGAGAGCTGGATAACGTGCAAACCCTCTACGAACACGCGCTGGCGTTCCCCAACACGCTCTACGAACCAACGATTTCCAACATCGAGACGTTGCTCGAACGACTGCGCGCGGTACCCTTCGACGGCGATCCGCTCGTGTACGAATACCCCGACGAATTGGGGGCTCTCGAAGACGGGGGAGCTCCGGAAAACGCAGATGCATCTGGGGACGCAGGAGTCCCCCGCGCGGCGCGCTGAACCCCCACCGCTGCCCAAACGAACTGGAGAGAGAACACCATGGTCAGGCTCGACAAAGACGCGGCATTGATGGCCCTCGAACGTGAGCAAGGCGAATCATCGGCGTTTGGTGGTTGCACCATGTGCCGACTGGCGAGCCCGATGAATGCCGCCAACTGGATCGCTCACAGTGAGCACGGAGTCGTCGTGCTCGACGGTTTCGGCGCACGTGAAGGCCACCTGCTGGTCATCGCCAAGCAGCACGTCGAGCGCACGAGCAACCTGAGCTGGGACGTCTTCAGCGACTTGCAGCGGCTGATCTGGCAGGGCAACCAAGTCGTCGAACGCGAGCTACGCCCCGCACGCGTCTACGTTGCGACCCTTGGCGCGAGTAAACGCTTGCCGATGAGCTTCCCCCACCACCACTCGCACGTCGTCCCAGTCTACGAAGAGGATGAACGAGCGCGCCCCGCCAGCGTGTTCTCGTGGAGCGCTGGCGTCGTCTGTTACGAGCCCGAAGAAGCGCAGCGGCTTTCAGCTCGTCTGCGCGGCGCGTGGCCGAGTGAAGCCACCCTGCCGCTCGGCGCTGGCGGCAAGCCACTGGCCACCTCAATCGATTGAGCGCTCAGCTCGCCGAGAACGTGTAGCACCAGCACTCCCCTTCGAGCACCACGGTGCCATCCTGGCGCGTCACCGTCGCCCTGAGCTGAGTCACTGGTTTCGTCTCGTGCACCGACAGCACTTCGACTTCACCGGCAATGGTGTCGCCGATGAACACCGGCGCCTTGTACTCGAGCTTCTGACTCATGAAGACCGTGCCTGGTCCGGGCAGATCTTCTGCAACTAGCGCGTTGAGGATGCCAGCGGTGAGTCCGCCGTGAACCACCAGGCGACCGAACTTCGTCTTTGCGGCGAACTCCTCATCGAAGTGCAGCGGGTTGTTGTCGCCGGTGATACGCGCATACGCCTCGACGTCTGCCGCGCCGAACGTCAAGTGACGCTTGGCCTTCGCTCCAATGTGAACCTTCGATCGATCCATGATCTCTCTTCCCTTTCGAGCCACTGCCGTCCACTCGACGAGTCGGTAGGGGTGTACCACGAACCCCACCCGTCATCGAGGCAGCAAGTGGATTGTCGCTCAAAGGGCCTCAACACGACGCGTCTCGAGGTACCGAAGCACGCATCACGGGGTTGCTCAACCCGAGGAAGCACCGAAGCACTCGACGGTGCCCTCTTCAAACAACACGCAAACCTGACTGGCTGATACTGAGAGTTTCTTGATAGCGTCGAGATTCGACGGAATGACGCCCGCATGCCTGCCCCAGCAGACCACCGCATCGTCCTTGCCGTGGTAGGCGCAGCCGTCGCCGTTGATGTCCGCGTCCAGTGCGCTGAATAGTCCGTTCGCAACGACTTGTTGCTGGTTGTCGCTGACACAGGTCACTTGGGAGCTACCAAAGAGCTCTCGCGTCTCATCGTCGGTTCCGGCGGGGAGTGGAGGTGCATCGGGCTCGCCCATGACCGCCACACACCCTCCTTTGGGTATCGCCGTCGCGGCCAAGTAGTGGGCGTCCGTTGGTAGCAACTCGTTGCCAGCCACATCGACGCAGCTGGCGTGAGTGATGTCAATCTGGACACAAAGCGCCCACATTTCGACGCTGATCGGCCCCGTCAACTCCGGGGGCTTTCCCAAACCACCCGACCCTTCGCCGATGAAACACTCGGTCCCGCCCTCACCTGTGGCACAAGCATTGAAGAACCCGACCGACACGTACCGGGCCTTGCCCGGGTACGCTTGCTCCACGCCGTTGCACACTGGGCGGCCCTCCTCGGTGATCGCGCACCAGAAGTGGAACTCCGCGAGGTCGTTGCTCAGACCGAAATCGAGCAGTGGTCCCTCGAGGATTAGGTCGGCCTTACCGTCACTCACACAAACCAGGTCGGCATCTGGCGTGGTCAAGCCGCACCACTTCCCCGTGCCGGCCTGAATCTTGGAGAATCGCAGCTCCTCGAGATCGAGGTCCATCACGCCGTCGGCAACGGGGTCGGTCCCCGCGCTCCCCGGTTGCGTGTCCCCTTCTGCCGGCAGCTGGTCGCCACCGGAGCCGGCTTCGACGCGAGCAATCACATCGTTGGCGCCCGCGTCTCCGCGCGGGGGACTTCCGGTGGCGCCCACTTCAGCATTGGGCTCGTCATCCGCCGCTGGTCCTCGCCCAGTCGCCTTCGGCTCCCCTGACGCGGTCGTAGCGACGTCGTCAGAAGCACCGTCGGAGCAACTCGACAGTACGCCTACGGACAGAAGTAGCCACGAACGCCACCATGCCTTTTCGATCGGTTGCCAGCTGGAAGACATGCCGCAGAAAGTTAGCACGTGTGTTGAACGATCGCGAAAGGCGCGTGTGGTCCGAACAAGAGGCTCGTGCCAGCGCGATCCGCGCGCTGACAGCTAGCTCCCGACGAACGCTCGCAACAGGCGCTGTCAGCGGAAAGCTCTTCCCTTCACGTTCAGAGCGCCCCACGGGCGTCGGTGAGCGTCAACACGACCGCCAAATCGACGACCAAGCCGATCGCCCCGCCGATGAGCCACCCATTGCCCCCAGTGTCGACTTCAATGGCGCGCACTCGCTCGAGCGGCACACGAACCCACTCGCCCGAATCCAGTTCCACGACGAGCTTCCCTTCATCCAACGGCGACTTGGGTCGCGTCACGCCCACGTAGTCGCCGACGATCATGCTCTTGGGTTCGAACTTGACGCGGATGTGCTCGCCGGGCTGCAATTGCGTCTCGGTCTGATAACGCGCCCGAGAGTAGCCGTGGACGGAGGAGCTCTGTTCCTCGTACGGCCCCGGCACGGCATACGAGACTCCCGCGCCAACACCTGTTCCGATGAGCGTGCAGCCGCTGGCCACCACGAGACCGATGGCCGCCGCAGACGAGGCCACCCACGGCGACGCCGCACTCGCTCGGAACCCATTGCACCGCACCCACCCTGATGTCGACATCGCCCCCAGCTTCGCCGGTGGTCGCGCCTGACGCAACGCCGTCGTGGCGTGGTGGGTCGGACGCCAGACGCCAAAACGCAAGAAATCGCGGCGCTGCTGGAGTCCTGCATCAGTCGCAAAACGACGGGGATCGGACCCAAGTCCGTGGAACGGTGAATCAGTCCGCGCTGTGGGTACAACGAGGCCCTGCCCTCCGTTCCTGAAGGCAGGCGAAAGTACTCCCTCGACCATCAAAGCGCGGCACAGGAACGGCGCAAGAAATTGCGCCGAACGAGTGGCAGCGATGTATCCGCAACAATGTTAACGGTTTTTTGATAAGTGTTGCCGAGATCTCGTCGACGGTTTCAGGTGAGAAATCCGCGGCAGCCGCAAAGATCGTGCAGGCGTCAGATTTACGCAGATAGTTCGATCTGATCCGGACACGGTCGGGCATCGCCAGTGGGTAGGGAACGCGTTCTGCGAAATGGAGCCCCGATGCGACGATCGAGCGTACGAGTCTTTTTGTCTTCGACCCTGTTGGCCGCCGCATGCAGTCCAGATGCCACGGTGCATCAACCCGGTGTTTCACGGACTCGCGACGCCCTCACGTTCGTAACGAGCGGGGGCGTCGCTTCGCTCGAGGCCGAACACTTCACTTCCAACACGGCTCAAGGCGGGCACAGTTGGGCACAGCAATCGAACGGCAGCGCCTCTGGTGGAAGCACGTTGCTCGCCACACCGGACAATGGGGCGGCAAACAACACCGGCTACGTCTCGACCAGCCCGCGGCTCGACTTCCAGGTCACCTTCGAACAAGCCGGGACCTACTACGTCTGGGTGCGCGGCAAGGCCAGCGGGGCCAACAGTTGGGAAAGCGACTCGATTCACGTCGGTCTCGATGGTGGGGCAGTGGACTCCGCAGATCGCATCAGCTCGTTCGGCACTTCGTTTGGCTGGAGTCGCGACACACTGGACGGCTCGGTCGCGACCTTGAGTGTCGCCACTGCTGGGCCCCACACTGTCAACGCCTGGATGCGCGAGGACGGCTTCGAGGTCGACAAGATCGTCCTGACCAACTCGAGCGGCTTCACCCCGACTGGGCTCGGTCCGGACGAAACGGTTGACACCGGCGAGCCGCCGACCTGTACGTCCGAAACTTACGAAGCAGAGAGCATCAACCAATCGACGGGCGGCGGCGTGACTGGTGGGTGGAACATCTGGTCGAACGGCGACGTATCAACCAACCACACCTTCACAGCGGGCTCGGGCAACATCGTGGTTACCGCGCAGGGCGAACAAGCGCTGAACGTTTGGCCACACATGGTCGTCAGCATCGGCGGTCAGCAGATCGGTGAAACGACCGTCACTGCCACGAGCTGGACCCAGTACGTCTTTCCCTACGCGGCCAGCGCCGGCAGTCAGACGGTCAGCGTCGCTTTCGACAACGACTACTACGACGAAGCAGCCGGCGACGATCGCAACCTGCTCGTGGACAAGTTCGTGGTGCAGTGCCCCACCTCGTGTAGCGACGGTGAGACACAACCAGGTACGACGTCGTGCGGCCTCAATGGCAACGGCACGCTCGACCTGGTCTGCGTGAGCGGAGAGTGGGAGGACTCGACCGACTGCGACGACCCGGACATTTGTATCAACGGCACGACCCAGCCGGGATCCACCGCGTGCGGCCTCAACGACAACGGGGCGCTCGAGCAACTGTGCGCGAGCGGGCAGTGGATCGACTCGACGATCTGCGACGACCCCGACGAATGCGTCAACGGCAGCACCCAGCAGGGGTCCACTGCGTGCGGCCTCAACGGCAATGGTGTGCTGGAACAGGTGT
Source organism: Deltaproteobacteria bacterium (assembly GCA_003235365.1). Classification (GTDB taxonomy): domain Bacteria; phylum Myxococcota_A; class Polyangia; order Polyangiales; family Polyangiaceae; genus SZUA-265. Next base: position 41,408 of record QJWJ01000101.1, on the reverse strand, counting down.
GCAGCGCCGGCGCGTGGTCTGACAGTGCCAGTTGCCTGGACCCGGACGTTTGCGTCGACGGCAACACTCAGAACGGCACGACGCCCTGCGGCCTCAATGGCAACGGCACACTCGACCAGATCTGCAGCGCCGGGCAATGGCAGGATACCGCCACGTGCGTCGATCCCGACGTTTGCGTCAACGGCGATACTCAACCGACAACCACTCCTTGCGGCCTCAACGACAACGGCACGATCGTTTCGGTGTGCGTCACCGGGCAATGGCAGAGCAGCGTTTGCGACGACCCAGACGTCTGCGTCAACGGCACCACCCAGAGCGGCACGACGGCTTGCGGACTCAACGGGCGCGGCACGCTCGATCAGATCTGCAGTGCTGGGCAATGGTTGGACACCGCCAACTGCGTCGACCCGGACGTCTGTGTCGATGGTGGGAGCATGCCAGGGACCACGCCCTGTGGCTTCAATGGCAACGGCGCGCTGGAGTTGTCGTGCGTGCTCGGCCAATGGCAGGACTCGTCGATCTGTGTGGACCCCGACGTGTGCACCAACGGCACGACCCAGCAGGGGACCACCGCCTGTGGCCTCAATGGACGGGGCACGTTACAACAGCTGTGCAGCGGCGGCGCGTGGACGGACACGGCCACCTGTGTCGACCCCGACGTGTGCGTCGACGGCAACACGCAACCAGGCACGACCGCCTGCGGCCTCAACGGACGGGGCAAACTCGATCAGGTGTGTGTGCTGGGCGCCTGGACCGACTCGGCCGTGTGCGTCGACCCCGACGAATGTACTGACGGTACGACCACGCCCGGCAATGGTACGTGTGGTCTGAACGGGCGCGGCACGCCACTGCTCACTTGCACGACGGGGAGCTGGGAAGATCTGGGCGTCTGCGACGACCCAGATCTTTGCGTCGACGACTCGATGCAGCCGGGAACCACCGCCTGCGGTCTGAACGGGCGCGGCACCCTCGATCAGGTGTGCGTGGTCGGAAACTGGCAAGACACGACCGAGTGCAGCGATCCGGATGTCTGCCTCGACGACGACACCGGCCCTGGCAGCACGCCGTGTGGCTTGAACGGACGCGGCGCCCTCGATGTCGTGTGCAACGCCGGGCAGTGGGAAGACTCGACCGTCTGCGTCGACCCCGACGAGTGCGTCGACGACAGTGTGCAAACGGGTAGCACGCCCTGCGGCAACAACGGCAGCTACGAGCAACAGTGCCAAGTGGGCACGTGGGTCGACACGCCGACATGCATCGAAGCCGATTTCTGTGGCGACGGAGTCTGCGCCCAGGACGAGAACTGCAACTCCTGTAGCGCCGACTGCGGCGCGTGCCCACCAGACGCGTTCTTGGAAGTGAACGGCCAAGTCGTCATGGAAGCAGAGAACCGCGACGGCGCCGTCAGCGGCAGTGGGCACAGTTGGACGGTGAGCGGCTTTGGTCAGGCGTCGGGCGGCAACACGATGCTCGCCGGACCTGACAACGGCACCGCCATCACCAGCAACGTCGCGGGAAGCTCACCGCGCCTCGACTTCCAAGTCAGCTTCACGACGACCGGCACCTGGACGATGTGGATCCGCGGCCGATCCAACACCAGCACCGGCTACGCGAGCGACTCGTGCTGGGGCGGCATCGACAACACGGTCATCTCGTCGTACTTCGACTTCCCGGAGAATGGCAGCTTGGCGTGGGTGAACAAGACGTTCAACGTCGGCTCACCCGGGGTGCACACTGTCAGTCTGTGGATGCGCGAAGACGGCTTCTACGCCGACAAGATCCTGCTCACCACCAACGGCGGCTACACGCCGAGCGACAACGGACCTGCCGAGAGCCCGCGCGGTGGTGCAGGAGTGTGCGGTGACGGAACCTGCAGCCCAGACGAAGACTGCAGCACCTGCGCTTCCGACTGCGGTGCCTGCGTGATATGCGGTGACGGCACCTGCAACGGCTCGGAGACCTGCAGCACTTGCTCGGCAGACTGCGGCGCTTGCCCGGTGTGCGGCGACGGCACCTGTAACGGCTCCGAGTCGTGCAGCACTTGTGCCAGTGATTGCGGTGCGTGTCCGGTCTGTGGCGATGGCACCTGCAACGGCGCTGAGACGTGTCTGAGCTGCAACGCCGACTGTGGCTCGTGCGGCGCGTGCGGCGACGGCACTTGCGATCCCGATGAAACGTGTGGCACCTGTGCCGCCGATTGCGGCGCCTGTGTGGTGTGGAGCAATCAGGACGTCGGCGCGGTCGGCGCCGCTGGCGGCATGTCGCTTTCGAACGGGACGTTCACCGTCGACGGCAGCGGCAGCGACATCAACAGCACGTACGGTACGGTCGACGAGTTCCACTACGTCTACCAGCAGCTCACCGGCGACGCCACGATCGTCGCCCGCGTGACCAGTGTCGAGAACACCCACGAGTGGGCCAAGGGCGGCGTCATGATCCGCGAATCGCTCGCGGACAACGCGCGCTATGCCCTGATCTCACGTCGCCCTGACGGACAAGTACAGGCCCAATGGCGTCAAACGCCAAACCAAGACGGTACCGATTCCGGCACCGAGACGGGCGGCTCCGGCACCAAGTGGCTGCGCCTGGAGCGCACGGGCAATACGTTCCGCGCCTTCTACTCGACCGACGGCACCAACTTCACGCAGCTCGACAACACCCAGACCATCGCCATGACGAGCACCGTCTACGTCGGATTGGCGGTCACGTCGCACAACGACGGCAGCGTCTGCACCGCGGTGTTCGACAACGTGAGCGTCACGACGCCCACCGTTTGCGGCAATGGTATGTGCGAAAGTGGCGAAACGTGTGCCAACTGCGGGAGCGACTGCGGCGCTTGCGGCGCCTGCGGCGACGGCACCTGCGACCCCGACGAAACCTGCACCAGCTGCAGCGCCGATTGCGGCAGCTGCCCCGTCCCGGGCCTCGACACACGCCCGTCGAATCCCACCTGTTTGGCGCCACCGCCGCTCGGCACGACCTACAGCTTGACCACCCTGTGGCAGAACATCTCGTTCTCCAATCCCGTCAAGCTGGTACAGCCGCCCAACGACGACGACGTGTTCATCGTCGTACAGCGGGCTGGCGTCGCACGCTACGTGCCGCGCAACGCCACGACCTCGAGCCAAACGCACAACTTCCTCAACCTCGGCGTCAACACGTCGATCAACGGCGGTTTGCTGAGCATGGCGTTCCATCCAGACTACGCCAACAACGGCTACGTCTACGTCGTGTACACGATCAACGTCGGTTCAGCGCCGATGCTGCGATTGTCGCGCTTTCAGACCACTGACGGCGGCTGGACGCTCAACTCGGGCACCGAACAGATCGTGCTGCAACACCAGCGGCTCGAGTTCAACCACAACGGTGGCGACATCGCCTTCGGGAACGATGGCTACCTGTACATGTCGTCAGGAGACGATGCGTATCTGAACTACCAGCGCGCCCGTCAAGCCACCAACCCGAACAACTGGTTCGGCAAGATGCTGCGCATCGACGTCGACAACGGCAGCCCATACTCGATCCCGCCGGACAACCCCTTCGCGTCGGGCGGCGGCGCGCCGGAAGTGTATGCCTACGGTCTACGCAACCCGTGGCGGTTCACCATCGACCGCGCCACGGGTGACGTGTGGGAGGCCGATGTCGGCGAAGACACTTGGGAGGAGATCAACGTCATTCAACCCGGCCAGTTCTATGGCTGGCCCTACTACGAGGGCGACGATTGTTTCGACGGCACACCAAGCGAATGCAGTACGCCGTACACCAGCCCGACGACGGTCATTCCCAACAACGGTTCATCGGCAATCAGCGGCGGCTTCGTGTACCGCGGTGCGGCCTTGCCGTCACTGTTCGGCAAGTACGTCTTCAGTGATTACGGTGGCGGTCAGGTGTACGTTCACGACCCGGCCACAGGCGTCAACACGCCGCTGCCGGGCAGCACCGGGGGTGGCGCCGCGGTGGCCTGGGGAGAAGACAACGCGGGTGAACTGTACGCGGTCCGCTACGATACCGGCCGCATCCAGCAACTGGTCGCTTCGGGAGGCGGAGGCCCCACGGAATTTCCCGCGCTCATCACCGACACCGGCTGCTTCGATCCAGCAAACCCGACACAGGTGGTCAGCGGCGTCATTCCCTACGGCATCGCACAGCCGTTCTGGTCGGACGGCGTAGACAAGGAGCGCTACCTCGCGATCCCCGACGGCACGACGATCAGCGTCGGCCCTGACGGTGATTGGGTGTTCCCTCCCGGCTCGGTGACGATCAAGAGCTTCCGCAACAACGGACAATTGTTCGAAACGCGCTTTTTCGTGCGGCATGCAGACGGTTCGCACTCGGGCTACACCTACCGCTGGAACGACCAGCAAACCCAAGCGACTCTGGTCGGCCCCGGTGGCGAGGACCGCTCCTTGCCCGGTCTCGAATGGAGCTACCCAAGCCGCGCGCAGTGCTTCGCTTGCCACACCAACGCAGCGAACTTCAACCTCGGCCCCGAGACACGACAGCTGAACGTCGATGGCTTCTACCCGAGCACCGGGCGCACCAGCAACCAGCTGTACACGTTGGACTTCATCGGCATGCTCAGCGGCAACGTCTCTTCACTGGCACCACTGCCGGCCATCGACGACGCGTCCGTACCGCTACAAACCCGCGCCGAAGCATACCTGCACGTCAATTGCTCAAACTGCCACCGCCCCGGCGGCCCCGGTGTCGGCCCGATGGACGCGCGCTTCGACACGCCTTTCGTCGACATGGGGCTGTGCAACGTCGACCCGTCGCTCAGCGATCTCGGCGTGCCCGGCGCGAAGATGATCCTGCCCGGCAATCACGATGCCTCGGTCGTCTATCTGCGGATGAGCACTCGCGACGGCACCAGCATGCCACCTTTGGCGAGCAAGGTCGTCGACGGCGCGGGTGCCGCCCTACTCGAGCAATGGATCGACTCGCTCGGCGGGTGTCAGTAACCGGTTCACGCGAAGTCTCCAAGAGTGGCCAGTCACCAACAACGCTGCGGCAGGCCATGTCACGGAATGCCGATGCCCTCACACACCCAATGCTGTTCCGTCGTGCCATAGCGGCAGTATTGCCCATCAGGGCAGTCAGCGGCGGTCGTGCATTCGTCGTCGGGAGTGTGACAGAACAGCCCCTGGACCGAACCGACCCAAAATCCGTCATAGCCAATCGCACAAGGTAACCCGCCGCAATCATCCGCCGAGCGACACTCCGCCGGCAGGCACAGGTTCCCGCTCAGACCCACAGTATCTCCAGCTCCGTACTTGCCTGCGCAAACACACGCTTCTCCCCCCGCACACTCCGCGTCGGTCTGGCAAGGGCTGGGTCGCCTGCAGAAGAAGCCGTCGCACGTGTCGCCGTCACACGCCGCATCGTCCTCACACTGGCTATCGTAATCGAGGTAGGTTTCCGCAACGCACGCCTCGGGCAGCTCGGTCACCACGTAGCGGGAGGGGTAGTAGTCTCCCGCGCAAGACGCATATCCAGCTGGGTCCAGCTCACCGTCAACGTCTTGCACGAGGTCGACGCACGCCGGCCAGCTCATGACGACGCTGCCCGCAGTGGCCGCACTGCACGAGTCGGCGGCGGCGGTGGTGGTGTTGGCGTTGAGCAAATAGTAGTCGTCAATCACCGTCGTCGCTCCCACACCCACCGTACGTCGTTCCCCCGCCACGTCCACTTCGATCTCGTGTTGGTCTTCTCGCTCTTCGCAACTGCTCGCGGTTGCGCACTCGGCAGCGCCCAAGTCGGCCTGCGAAACACCGGCAATGGCGAGCGCCTCGACCGAGGGAGCCTGCTGCAGCCACAGCTCTCGGTCTCCGACGTCGTTGACGAGCTCCAACGTCACTTCGGGCGCCGTCTCCGACGGCCGCGACGTCAGCGTCAACGCGATGCGTTTACCCGGCGCAATCCGATACGACCACCCAGGACAGTCGCCCCAAGGCGCTGCGCGCTCGGTCGACGGGTCCCTGTTGAAGCAGTACCCCGGCGCTGAAAAGATGACGCTGACCTGACTGCCTTCGTCTGTGGTGAATCGAAGCGCGCTGCCAACGCTCGCGTCCGCCGGCGGAACCTTCGCGCGGATCGGTACACCGACGAGCAGCCGGCTGGGATCATCCGCAAAGCACCCGCCCTCGGGTCGCCAGCCATCGATTTGCATCACGGTCGTACTGTCCACCACTCCTTCGAACTCCAGGTCGACCGCGCCGCTCAGCGGCGCGAAGTCCGGCGCTACGACGCATGCAGAGAACGACCAACGTGAGGTGCCGGACGCTTGTGCCCGTTCAGTCGGCGAGAGGTTGATGTCTGTCGAGGCGCAATCGGGTAGGCCGTCGCCGTCGATGACGACCGGCGAGGAACCGGCGTCCGTGCTCCCGGAACCCTCACGGCTCGCGCCGGGTGTCGTGCCGTCCCCCGTCACAGCAGGAGAGCCCTGACTCGACGTCCCCGCCGCGGCATCCGGCTCGACCTCATCCACTGCGGGCCTTCGTCCGAGGTCCCATTGGTCCGTCCCTGACTGGCCACCGGCGCACGACGTCACGCACACCCAGACAAACGCCCGCGAGAACTTCATCCTTGATTCATTCCTCCCCGGGCGCCCTTGGGCAATCACGAAATTGCCGGATTAGGGACAAACTCTCGGTCAATTTGGCAACCAACCGTGCGAATCCTGGCAAGTCCGCCTCCGCTCGCGGTATCGGCACAGGCCTGACGCGGCCGCCACCGCACCCAGTGGTCAGCGACGGTAGTGCGTGGGGTGTTCGCCCAGCGCGGCTGTGACGAGACGGGAAGTCCTTCAACCCAGGCTACGTGGGACCCTCGGAGACAGGCCACCAGCAACCGGACCTCACGCGACGACTGATGTCGCACTCACCGCTACCGGTTGTCCGACGCGCGCCCCCCCACTGGTCGCCGAGCCAGCGCGCCAGCAGTTAACGTGATTACCCGCAGGCCACCTGCCGCCCGCAGCGTGAAGATCCGGTGCAGGCGTGAGGCCGCAGTGCGGGGCCGAAGTCGACATGGTTCCATCTTCTGGAAGGAACACGTTCTGGCCTCCATGGGTTGCCTCGAGGGGACGACTTTGCTTTAGAGACGCTCCCCGCAACGCGTATTGGAAGTGACGACGAATGGAACGACCCGGTCTGCTCTTCAGTTGGTGGAGCACTCTCCGCAATCGCCCCGCCCGCAAAGTAGATGCCCTCTCGGAATGTTCATCGCTCGGCAGCACCTACGGTGGATACACCGTGAAATCGAATCTGCTCGGCCCAGATAGCGTTGTCTATTCCTTCGGGATTGGAGAGGACCTGTCGTTCGATCTGGCGCTCATCGAGCGCTTTGGGCTGACCGTCCACGCATTCGACCCCACGCCGCGCGCCATCGCGTTTACTCGGGGGGTGGCTTCGTCCAACATCGTCCTGCACGAGTACGGACTTCTGGATCGCGACGGCGTCGTCACGTTCAATCCGCCCAAGAATCCCGCTCACGTCTCTCAAAGCGTTCTCGACCCGTCTATCTCGGATCGCATCACGTCCGTCGGCTCCACCGAGTTCGAAGTTCGTCGACTCAGCACCATCGCCGGTGACCTCGGTCATGGTGAAATCGACGTACTGAAGATGGACGTGGAGGGGGCGGAGTACGGGGTAATCGACGACCTGGAGCGCAATCCGATGCCCATTGGGCAGATCCTCCTCGAGTTTCACCACATGCTCCCTGGAATTCGCGTTGCGCAGACAGAACGAGCCATCGATCAACTCAGAGGGCTCGGGTTCCGACCATTTGCCGTGTCCGATACCGGACGAGAATGGTCCTTCATTCACGAATCGCGCCTCTGAACGGACGGGGGGGTCACCAGGCGCCTCTGCGAACGGCCTTGCCGCTTCGGGCGTGATGCGCGACGCGGGTTTGCCGTCGCATGGGTCTGGGTCGATTCCCGTGTCGGCGCGCCGCGGCGCCTCGCCCCCTGCGCGTCGCGTTGCTCCTCGAAGTGTCGCGATGCTGCACCGACGCCATCCGGCCCCGCCCGCGAACGCGCGCGGATTTTTTGTTTGACATGGTCAAACATCGTGCCATACCGATGCTTGACACAGGCAAGCAAGTGCTTGACACAGGCAATTATCTGAGATGCTGCAGCAAGACCACTACACGGAGATTCTCCGCCTGGTGCACCGGATTGGTCGACTGATGAATCCCCAGCACCTGCCGACGCTCGAAGCCAGAAAGCTGTCGCTCAGCCACTTCTTGGTGCTCGACGCGCTGGACACCGCGGCGCAACCGCTCCGCATGAGCGAGCTATCCACGCTGTCTGGGCTGTCGGCGGCGGAGCTGTCTCGTGTCGTCGGCAGCCTCGAAGAAAAGCGCTGGCTGGTCCGCGACGCTGACGAGGAGGACTCGAGGGCCCGCCGAGTTCGTCTCAGCAAGCTCGGCGCAAAGCAGATCCATCTCATCGCCAAAGCCGCAACCGCCGAACTCGCGGCGGTTTGGCAAGACTTCACCCACGACGAGTGGCACCAGTTCATCGACTATCTCGCACGGTTCGAACGCGGGGTTCGGCGCGTGCGCACCGTTCCCAAGACTGGACGCGGCACGACGAACCACAGAAGGAGCAAGAAGCAATGACCCACACCAATGCACTGAGTGATCATCCGACGCGTGGCGGAGTCATCCGCTGGGCGAAGTTCTACGACAGAGCCGTTGGCATCATCTCGATGGGACGCGAAGCGGCGATGCGCAACTCGACTCTCGAGCGCGCCAACGTGAAACCCGGACAGCGAATTCTGGATGTGGGCTGTGGCACGGGTACACTGACCATCGCCGCAGCTCGACGCGGCGCTACGGTGATCGGCGTCGACCCCGCCGCCAACATGGTGCGACGCGCCCGGGAGAAGGCGGCGGCGGCAAGGGCTGACGCGACATTTCAAGTCGGCGTCGCCGAAGCACTCGAGTTCGCCGACGATCAATTCGACATGGTGCTCTGCTCGCTGGTGCTGCACCATTTGCTGCCGAGCATGCAAGACGACTGCCTGAGGGAGATGCTCCGCGTCATCAAACCCGGTGGGCAGCTCGTGTTGGTGGACTTCTCCGGACCGTCGCCGCTCCTGCATCGCGTCGCGGCGCTGTTCCGTTCTCACGACCACGAACACTTGGACGGGCTCTCTCACCGACTCGTCGATCTGGGCTTCGAGAATACCGATCGCGCACCAATCACACCCAGCTACCTGTTTTGTATGACCGCCACCAAACCCGCGACGAACTAGTGTCCCGAGCGTTCACCCGTGATGTCTCCACGTACCAACCCGATTCTTTGGTGTCTGCTTTCGGCAGCGCTGTTCGGGGTGGCCACGCCACTGGCCAAGCCGTTGACCCAAAGTGTGGGGCCGACGTTGCTGGCCGGCTTGCTGTACACGGGCGCGGCAGCATTCACGCTGCCTCGGGTCGTCCGAGCGGGACGTTGGCGGCGCGCCTCCAACCGGAGCTGGCTCTACCTCGCCGGGGCAGCGATGTTCGGCGGGATCCTCGGGCCCATCGCTTTGCTTTCCGGCCTGCTGCTCGCCCCGGCTGGCGCCGTCTCCCTTTGGCTCACCTTGGAGACGGCAGCGACGGCAGTCTTGGCCCGGGCCTTCTTCAAAGAGTCGTTGGGCAACAGTGGATGGGCGGCGGTCGCGTTGGTGTCGACCGGTTCCGTGTTGTTGTCGGACAGCCTCGATGCCGGCGTGGGAGCGGGACTCGTGGCGCTGGCATGTTTGTGCTGGGGCCTGGACAACAACCTCACCAGCCTGATCGACGAGTTCTCCCCAGACCAAACCACGTTGATCAAAGGTCTGACGACGGGAGCCACGCTGATCCCCATTGGTTTGGCCTTTGACCAACGAGCGACCATCGGAGAGGTAAGCGCCGCGCTGAGCATCGGCGCGCTGTCGTATGGGCTGTCGTTGGTGCTGTACGTAGCGGGCGCACAACAGCTCGGCGCCACACGTTCTCAACTAGTCTTTTCTTCCGCGCCACTGTTCGGCCTGCTGCCGTCGGTGTGGTTGCTCGAGGAGTCACTTTCGTGGGTTCACGGCGCCGCTGCCGCGCTCATGGCGACGGGGACGTGGCTTGCGCACCGTTCCGATCATGCCCATCCACACGTCCACCATCCGCTCGAACACGACCACGCTCATCGCCACGACGACGACCACCATCAACACACCCATCGCGCTGAGGATCCGCCGCCGCAGTTCGGTTGGCACAGCCATCACCACAGCCACCCGCACCGAGAGCACGACCATCCCCATCAGCCGGACCTGCATCACCGCCACGCCCACAACGACTGACGCGGTACTCCGGCAGCACAACGCCGATTCGTTCAAGAGAGACGGCGTCCGCGTCTGAACGCTTGCGACCGTGCAGGTCGATCGAGTCGGCGCTACTCGAGTCCGAACAAGGTACTGCCCAAGTGAACCCCCGCGGCGAAGTACGTCCCGGTGTCCGACTCGGGGAGAATGTCGAAGGTGTGCGTTTCGGTGTAACGAACCAGCCGCACGCTCGTGACCCGCGCGCCGTCGAGCACGTCACCGGGCAGGAGCCGTCCCAGCGGTAGGCCATTTGCCACGGGGTGGTTCGGGCTGATGTTCAGGACCGAGCCGTTGTCGAGAACGAGTTCCACGACGTGATGGTCGACTTGCGGCTTCGCGCGCACGGCCGCAATGGGTACGATGGCCAGCTCACCTTCGTGCATGCTGTAGACCAAATCACCCGGCTGCAGCTGCCAGATCGGCCGGGGACCGTCGGGCGTGTCGATGGGCGTCTCGGCGGCGTTGCAGTCCAGGCACTCGAGCGCGATTTGCTTCCACGCACCGCCTTCGCATACCCATTCGTAGCGACAGGAGCCGAGATTCGCGTAGCGGCACGCGGTTCCTTCCGGCAACGAGCACGCGCTGCCGTGGTTTGGCTCGTCCGCGGGACACGGTTCTTCGGGGGCGGCCGTACAGTGCCAGCGATTCGGTGTAAACCCGCATGGAAGATCGTAGCATTCCTCGAAACACCGGCAGTAGACGCCGTCGCCATAGTGACAACTGGGCTCTTGTCCGCCCATGCACTCACCCGTCGGTGGCTCTGCTGGACATTCAGCAGGCAGCAGCGGTCCACTGCAGCCTGCTGCGGGCATTCCACGAGCAACGAAGGTGGAAGTCGTCTTGTCGCACCAGAACATGCTGCGGCACTCGACCCGGGGGTCGTCGCCGTAGCCACACAGTTCGCCAGGTGCCCGACAAGCATCGCCCGGCGCGGGCGGCTCAACCGGACAGACCCCGGCATCGTTCACCTGCGCGGCACCGCCGTCGGGTGCCGTCGAAGAGGGCGCGGTGGGTGCTGGGTCACCGCTGGGCTCGACAGTTGGGTCAGTAGGGGTTGGCGATGCGGGGTCCGGAGTCGGGTCCGGCCCAGGATCCGTCTGAACGGGATCGGACCCCGCGTCAGGTTGGGCTGGATCCGGCGGGACCGGGTTGGGTGCAGGCTCCGAACTGTCGCCGGGATCGCCGGTTTGCGTCCCTTGCTGCGGGTTTGCCGCGGGCCTGGGTCCACCCGGCGCCATCGAGGGCTCGGGGACACCGGGCTCGCTCGCGGGCCCAACGGCGGGCGCGGGTTGCCCACCAGGATTCGGTGACGGTTCCGATTGCTTCGCAGTGTCAGTGGTCGAACCAGCACTGGAACCGCACGAGATACAGAGATAGGCGACGGTCGAGATCGTCCAGGCCGAGAACTTCAAGCGCATTTGGCAATGATGCGCGACGCGGAAACCCCGAGCAACGCACAAACCACGACGCTTCTGCAAATCTGCGTGGCAGCATTGCGGTATTGATTGCATATTCGCGGTAGTCATGTCGCTGGCCACGGAGTTCTTACGCGCCGTCCGAGGTAAGCGCTCACAGGTGAGCTTCTCGCGCCGTCTGGGCTACACCAGCAACGTCGCGGCGGAATGGGAGTCCGGGCGCCGTGAACCTAGCGCAGCCAGAGCCTTGACGGCGTGCCTGCGCTGCGGCATCGACGTGTCCGGCGCCGTCACCCGGTTTCACGAGCTGAGCGCCCCCCAACTCGGAGCTCCCGCGCCGGGCAGAAACGCCGAACTGCACTGCGCGCAGGTGGCGGCCTGGTTGCGCGCCCAACGCGCCGATCGGCGGCTCACCGCGCTCGCCGCCGCGACCGGGCTATCACTCTTCCAGGTTTCCCGCGCGTTCTCGGGTGCCACCAGCATCAAGTTGCAGACCTTCTTCGACCTGATCGAAGCAACGACGCAGCGCTTGCCCGAGTTCATCGCGACACTGGTCGACGTCGAAAACGTCCCGAGCATCACCCGCGACTACGACCGGCTGATGGCCTCCAAGGATCTGGCCTTTTCCGAACCGTGGACGGCTCCACTGTTGTCCCTACTCGAAACACGCCGCTACCGAACTTGTGCCCGTCACGACGATGCGGCCCTCGCGCGCGCGCTCGGCATCGAGCCATCGACGGTCACACGCTGCGTGCAGCGCCTCGCAGAGGCCGGTCTGATCCGACGCCGAGGAAAGCACTACGAGGTCGCACAAGCGCTGACCATCGACACCCGCTCGGCAAAGAACCGGTTGGCGTTGCGAGCCCATTGGGCGCGCACCAGCGGCCAGCGCGTCCTCAACCCGCAAGAAGGCGACCTGTTCTCTTACAACATCTTCTCCGTCTCCAAGGACGACTTCACCCGGATCCGCAACCTGCAGAAGAACTACTTCAGCGAGCTGCGCGCCATCGTTGCCGCCTCCAAAGATCCCGAAGTGGTCGCGCTGATGACCATGCACTCGATGCTGTGGGCGGAGCCGGATGGGGAGTGAGTCTTTCGGACCCTGATCCAACGGGGGTTCGAAAACGCGCCCGACAATCGTGCTCGCCCACTTTGGGCCGCGGCTCTGACCAACGCACGCAGCATGCGGTGCGACCGCGAACGACGAGGTTGATAGTTGGTCGGGAACAACTCGCCGACAGCGCGGCCGCCTCGGCGATGGCCGCATCCCCCCCGCCAACTCGCCGGGAGGCGTCCACATCCGTTGCCGACCGCGGTGCGTGCGTGGGAATCGCCTCTGCACGCGCTGCAAAGGGCAATGCGAACACTCGGACAGCCGCTGCACGCGTTGTAGAGCACACCGTCGACGGCCATCGTCTCGACTGCAGTCGTTGCAATCGTCAGTCGTACGTCCGTTTGGACGCCCGCAACCGTTGCGAACGCCAGATCGGCACCTGCAGTGACGTCGGCAGGCGTTGCAAACGCTCGATCGACGTCAGTCGCGGGACGACCGCAGCAGTCGGCGCTGTCGCCGCCGGTGGCACACTCGACGGGCGGGCGGCAATTCTTCAAGAAATCACGGTTCCAGGGGACTAGACTGCGTTGCGCCGGGTTTTGGGAGCCAATGCGGGAGTGCCCCCCAAAAGCCTGAACGCCAGCTTGCACCACGCTTGTGCTCACCCGTCGCGCGAAGCACACTGGCGCCGGCTCGGGGGGAGCGCTGGGGTCCTCGGGTCAGTTCGTTTTCACCCAGAGGGAAGGAGGGGCCGTGCCCCGAAAAATCACCGAACGCATGACCCTCGACGACGTCGAGACCGAAATACTCTACACCGAAGCCGCGCTCAGGGCCGATCCCGACGCGGAGGATCTGTTGCCGCTGACTGACAACTGGCTCGATCGCCTCGACCAAGAGCGGCAGCGCAGTCGTGACGTGCGGCGCGCGGTTGCAACCGTGGACGCGACGCGCATCGTCGCCGACGGTCGCCTGGATCAGGCCTGCACCGCATTCGGCGATGAGCTGTACTTGGAGACCGGCAAGAATCGCAACTCACCCCGCTGGAAACAGTTCTTCAACGCGCCGGTGAGTCGCTTCGTGCGCACGGCATTGCCGCGGCAGGTGACCCGCGTGCGCGCCTGGCTGCAGGCTAACGACCCCGTCCTCGAACGGCATCGCCCCGAGATCGAAAAATGGGTCGCGCGCGCCGACGACTCACTCGTCAAGACGCGGGGGCTAGCGCTCACGCGGGGCGAAGCGGCCATCGCTCGCACTCAATTCGTGGAGGATCTGACGCACGATCGGGACGGCCTGTCCGAAGCGCTGGCCGCCCGCGCTCGCGAACGCGGACTCGGCCGCCAGTGGCCCGACAACTTCTTCCGCAGCAGTTCGCGCAGCTCGAGCATGGAAGCGCCGGAAGAAGTGGAAGGAAACGCTGCGAGCGAGTGACAGCGCGAGGCGCGAAGGTCACGGGGGAGGCGGATCGAAACGAGCTCCGCGACCCTGCTCGCGAGAGCAAAACCCGAATCCCCCACCTCAGCCCTCGTTCTCGAACCACACGACGTTGTTGCTGCTGCCGCCGATGGCGACGATGTCGAGGTCGCCGTCACCATCCATGTCTTTGACGTCGATGCCGATGACGGCGACGTTGCCTCGGTCGATGTCGATTTTCTCCCAAGTGTCGGAGTCGGGGACGAAACGGTAGACGATGAGCGCGCCGCCGCTGTTTTGATCGCCGCCGATGATTTCGTCGTAGCCGTCGCCGTTCAGGTCGGCGGTCATCAGGGCGTGGCCACGAGCAAAGTCGGTGCCGAGCACCGTGCGCGTCCAAGGTTCGGTGCTGGACGTACCGGGGGTGTACACGACGGCGTCCGTGCCGTGCCAGGGCTCGATGGTGGCGACGAATCGATCGGCGCCGAGAGCGCCGAGGCCGACCTCACTGGAGCCGCGATCGGGACGCGGGCCGTCGAAGCCGACACCGAGTTGGAACGGTGCCGCGCCGAGCCCTGGCTGAAACAGGTAAACACCTGCGTTCGACGCGGTCAGGATGTCTTGTGAGGCGTCTCCGTCCCAATCGACGATCGTCAGCGCGTGAGCCACCTCGAGCAGCGAGTCGTCCAGCACGTTCTTTTCCCAGTCGCCCGTGGGGTCGGCAGGGATGGGATAGGCGGTGAGTCTCACCGGGCCGACGTGCTCCGGCGCGGAAGAGCCGGTGCCGAAGATGGGCAGGTTCAGCAACTCTTTGCGACCGTCCCCGTCGATGTCGCCCCAACGCACCCGGTGTGTCGTGGGGATGGCGTCGATGGCGTGCAGGGGCCACTCTTCGTTGGTGGTCGGATCGTCGGGTGCCTCCGCCCAGTAAACGGAGCCACCGGAGTTCGAGTCGTTGAGATCGAAGTCACCCGAAAACGCCAAATCGATGTCGCCATCGCCGTCCACGTCGTAGGGGTCCATGCAGATGAAGCGCTGGGCAGCGGTGGTGATGTCGTAGCGTTCCCAAGTGGGGTTCTTGAACCACACCAATGCGGAGCGACTCGACGACAGGGCCGCCACGTCTTGCATGCCGTCCCCATCGACGTCGAAGGCCACCGCGTAGTAGCCGTCGGAAAAGTCGGCAATGGCGTGCCGTTCGAAACTCGGAAACTCGCCGTTCCACACAGCGGCTCCGGCGTCTGTCGCGCTCGGGGCGGGGTCGTTGGGTGGAGTCGTTGCGGTTGCACCGGGCGCCGGTTGCTCGTCGTCGGGCGTGCTGGGTGTGGGAGCAGTCCCGTCGGGCGTGGTCTGACTCGCGGACGCCGCAGGAGTCGATGCCGTGCCCGCCTCGGATGGATTGGTCGAAGAAGGTGGACCCTCGGTTGGAGAGGGAGTCGACGGCGAACCGGGGTCGTTCACCTGAGACGTTACCGTCGTTCCTTCCGGGCCCGAGCTGGCTTCACCGGTGGGCATCACGTCAGGAGTGTCCGTCACCCTGCCGTCACTGGACGAACTGGAGCTCGTGTCCTCACACGCCGCGATCGCACACAGCCCCAACAACGCTGCACAAGGAATTCGAAACGACGGCGACATACCAACCACTCCAGTGCATCAGGAGTACGGCGCACCACCGTCGAATGCAACGACGACCACGCCGTGAACTGATCCCCTCAAAAACCGCTAACCGATACGCCGCGGCCGTTGCACGTGACGTAGAACAATTCATTGCCGTCGCGTATTCGGAACACGCCGTCCGCCGCGCGAATGAACCTACACTGGGGGAAACGATTCCCCCACTCGCCGCGGGCTCCATTTTCGTCCGTTGGAGCAACCCTTTTGGCACCTTCATGGAAAATGCCCTCGCGGCGAGCCGACAAAAAGCGCTAAGACGTCTTACCTCAACTCATGTACTCCCGCGTTCTTCTCCGAGCCTCATCAAACCGCACCCCGCTGCTTTCCGTGGCGGCCGGCGCGACCTCGCTACATGGGCGCTCGCGATCCGCGAACGCTCATTCGATGCAACAAAAAGTGGTGTCGAGAGCGCGACGGCAACGGGGGCGGGTTCTCGGGCCCTCAACCAACGGGGGGCTGAAAAACTGCGCGGCAATCGTGCTCGCCCATTTGATCGCCTCCTGCAGCTCCGGCAACGCCGAACGCGTCATCCAACCCGCCACCGCCGCGCCCACCGCACAACCGACGACGACCTCTCCCAGCGCAACTGACATGAGCCCCACAGCCTCTGGCCCGACCGACACGGCGCCCGTCGCGAGCACGACGGGCCCGAGCACCGACCCCGTTGGCACATCGATGCCTGGCACGCCGGACGTCGGAGTCGACTCGCCGGTCTCGCGTCACGGTCAGCTGCAGGTGATGGGTGCACAGATCGTCAACGCGCAGGGGCAGCCGGTGATCCTGCGTGGGCAGGGCTTCGGTTGGGACAACTGGTGGCCGCAGTACTACAATGCCGACGTCGTGTCGTGGCTGCGCAGCGACTGGTGCGTCGACATGGTCCGCCCCGCGATGGGCATCGAACCCGACGGCGCCTACCTGACCAATCCCGCCGCCTCGCGGGGTCGTATGACCGCCGTCGTGGATGCGGCGATCGCCAATGGGCTGTACGTCATCATCGATTGGCACGCACACGAATTTCACCAAGAAGAAGCAATCGCATTCTTCACGGACATGGCGCAGACGTATGGAGAATCTCCGAACGTCATCTACGAGATCTTCAACGAGCCCACCGGTGACGCCACCTGGCCGGAGGTCAAGGCTTACGCCGAAGCAGTCATTGGCGCCATTCGGCAGCACGATCCGGACAATCTGATCATCGTCGGCAGCCCCGAGTGGGACCAGCGCATCGACACCGTCGCCGACGATCCACTCGTCGGCGTCACCAACGTCGTGTACTCGGTGCACTTCTACGCGGCGACCCACACCGGCTGGCTTCGCGATCGTACCCAAGCGGCCATCGACGCCGGGATCCCCGTGTTGATCAGTGAATCGAGCGGGAGCGAAGCGTCGGGAATGGGCGACAACGACTTGGTCGAATGGCAAGCCTGGTTCGACTTCATGGACGCCAATCAGCTCAGCTGGATCAACTACTCGGTGTCGGACAAGGAAGGCGAAACCATCTCGGTGCTCGAACCGGGCGCGCCGGCGAACGGCGGCTGGGACGAGTCGCACCTGACGCCAACGGGTGAATACATTCGCGACGTGTTTCGCAGCTACTGCCCTGCAACTCGTTGACTGGTTCTCGCGCACGTCGGCGAAGGCACACCGCTAGTTGGGAGGGCGTCGGTAACCGGGCGGTGGACACCCAGGCAGGATCCTACAGCATCGAGGCAGCCTCGGAAGCTCGTGCGGCGTTGCCGTCCCAGCAGGCGTGAGGGGCGGGCAGCTCCACTCGGTTGCGCGAACCCTGCCTCGGCACCCTCAGTATTCTGGAGCTCGGCGCGGGCTGCCACGGAAGTCGTACCAGCTCGCCACCTTCCTGCTATGTCCTCCCAATGCCTTCCGACTTCGCATCCCTCGGCCTATCCGCAGACTTGCTTGCCGCGATAGCGGAGCTTGGTTACACGCACCCAACACCGATCCAAGCGCAGAGCATCCCATTGCTACTGGAGGGCAAGGACGTGGTCGGCCAGGCCAAGACGGGCAGCGGCAAGACCGCGGCGTTCTCGTTGCCCTTGATACAGAGACTCGAGCTACGACGACGCGTGCCGCAGGCACTCGTGCTGTGTCCGACGCGCGAACTGTGCACACAGGTGGCGCGCGAAATGCGCAAACTGGGCCGGCGCCATCCCAAGCTGACCGTGTTGACCGTATGTGGCGGTGAGCCGTTCGGCCCCCAGAAGGGCGCGTTGGAGCGTGGTGTGCACGTCGTGGTGGGCACACCGGGGCGAGTGATCGATCACATCAAACGCCGCAGCATCGATTTGCGCTCGGTCGAAAGCGTCGTGCTCGACGAAGCGGATCGCATGCTGGACATGGGCTTCGCGGCGGACGTCGAACGCATCCTGGCTCAGACGCCCACGCCACGTCACACGGTGCTGTTCTCGGCGACCTACCCCGAACGGATCGAGGCCATGAGCCGAACCCTCCAGCGCAGCGCCGTGCGTGTGGGATCCGCGGAGCCAGAACGTCAGTTGGACGTTCGTCAATTCAGTGTCGAGGTCGAACCAGCCCAGAAGCTCAGTGCGCTGTGTTGGGTCCTGTCAGAACGTCCCCACGCCTCAGCATTGATCTTCTGCCACCTCAAGGCAACCGTCAAAGAGGTGGCCGCTGCCTTGACCCAGCTCGGAGCCAGCGCCGATTCCTTGCACGGCGATCTGGAACAGTTTGAACGCGACCAGGTGATGGCCCGGTTCAGAAACGATAGCCTCCGCTGGCTCGTCGCGAGCGATGTGGCCGCGCGCGGTCTCGACGTGGTCGATCTCGACTTGGTCGTCAACTACGACCTGCCATCACAGCCGGAAACCTACGTACATCGCATTGGACGCACGGGGCGAGCCGGGAAGCCCGGCGTCGCGGTGTCGTTGGTTTCCGCAAGCGAACAGCGTCGCGTGAAGGCCATCGAAGCGTTCACCCGCTTGCCCTTCGACGCGCTCGGGGCGACCCATGTCGACTGGTCGAACGTACCCCACCTCCCGCCCGAGCTATCCGGACCCCCCAACATGGCGACGATCCAAATCGGCGGTGGTCGCAAAGACAAGGTACGCCCCGGCGACGTCCTGGGTGCGCTGACCGGCGAGGCCGGTGGGCTCGACGCCAAAGACGTCGGCAAGATCGAAATCCACGATCGCCATTGCTACGTCGCAGTTTCGACCGAAGTGAGCGCGGCGGCGCTCGAAAGCCTGGAAGCGGGAACGATCAAAGGGCGCCGTTTCCCTGTCTCGCTACTCGAAGCGCGCAAGCAGCACTGAGGAGCCCGGTGTTTGCTGGGCGGCGGCCCCTCATTCGAACGGCGCTGCAAGCCCGCAGCGGACACAGCCGAACGATACCGATCGTTACCGAACGATTCTGATCACTTCTCGCGCAGGGCCGCGCCGAGAAAACAAGGGCTTGGACGCGCGCGGGCTCAAACGCCGACCCCGTTGCACCGGTAACGTGAAATGAAAAACGAGCACCGACCTCGTGATCGAGATCGGTGCTCGTCGCACGCTCCAGATGTTTCTGGTTACTCCATCACCGAAGCGATCGGACAGTTGACCGTCGCGACACCCATCGCCATCACGTTGGACGCCATGGCCGTGTCGAGATCCATCACCGTATCGAAGTCCGCGTTGTCGTAGACGTTGACGAACCACAGTGGCGAGTAGTCATCGTCTTCGGGGATCGTCGCCACGACGTTGTGAGTCTGCGCCGTGCCGTCTTCGGTCACGAAACCCGAGGCCGGACCGCCACCGTCTTGGTCGGGGTTGATGTTGAAGGTGACGTAGATCGGTGAAACCGGCACTGCCGTGCCCGACAAGCTGGCTTCACTGAAGTTGAAGTAGCTGACGACCTTGCCGTCGTACCAACCCCGGTGCAGACCCGTATCGTCGTTGCCGTAGCGCATCGTGGCCGTCGAACCCGCCGGCACGATCGGGCAGTTGACGATGACCTCGGTGCCCTCCATCGCGAAGTCACCTGCCTCGAGCTCCTCGAAGCTGGTCATGGTGTTGGCCACGTAGTCTTCCGGCACGGTGACGAACACCACCTGCCAGAAGTCGTTGTAGCCCTCGTCACCGGGGATCACGTCCACGATGTTCAGCTGGCCTTCGACCGGCATGTCTTCGCCATCGCGCTGCAATACGTAGATCGGCGCAGGCGTCGTCGACTGCACGTCGAAGTTGTAGTACTGCACGTGCTGTCCGTCTGGTCCCAAGCCCTGAGTGATGAACGGCGCCATGTCATAGTCGATGGGTTCGTTCGGTCCGGGCAGGCCATTCTCTTCGGTGCGCACCATGAGCGTCGCCGCATCTTCGCTGAAACGGTCGATCTCGGCCATCTCAGCCGTTTCGGGATCGACGGGCATGGCCGGTGCGTCCATCACGGAAACGACGGGGCAGTTGACCGTCGCGACGCCCATCGCGAGCACGTTTGCGTCCATCGCCGAGCCGAGATCCGAGACCGTCTCGAAGTCGGCATTGTCGTAGACGTTGACGAACCACAGCGGGGAGTAGTCGTCGTCTTCGGGAATGGTCGCCACGACGTTGTGAGTCTGCGCGGTGCCGTCTTCGGTCACGAAGCCCGAAGCGGGGCCGCCACCTTCTTCGTCGGGGTTGATGTTGAAGGTGACGTAGATGGGTGAAACGGGAACGGACTCACCCATCAGACTCGCTTCGCCGAAGGTGAAGTAGTTGACCACCATGCCGTCGTACCAGCCCCGGTGCAAACCCGTATCGTCATCGTCGCCGTAGCGCATCGTGGCGGTCGAGCCCTCAGGCACGACCGGACAATTGACGATGATCTCCGTGCCCTCCATCGCGTAGTCGCCGGCCTCGAGCTCTTCGTAGCTCGTGAACGTGTTGGCCACGTAATCTTCGGGGACAGTGACGAACACCACTTGCCAGAAATCGTTGTAACCCTCGTCGCCGGGGATCACGTCCACGATGTTCAGCTGGCCTTCGACCGGCGTGTCCTCGCCGTCGCGCTGCAGCACGTAAATCGGCGCGGGCGTCGTCGATTGCACGTCGAAGTTGTAATACTGGACGTACTGTCCGTCAGGACCGAGACCCTGTGTAATGAACGGTGCCATGTCGAAGTCGATGGGCTCGTCGGGGCCTGGCATCCCGTTGTCGTCGGTGCGAACCATCAGCGTCGCGGCCTCTTCACTGAAGCGGTCGACAGGAACGACGTCAGCGGTTTCGGGATCTTTGGGCTCAGGCAAGCCTGAGTCCATCATCGGGCCTGGACCGGCATCTTCCATCGGTCCGGGACCGTCGTCGGTGTCCGTGCCCTCATCGGTTGTGTTGTCGTCCGTGTCGGACCCCTCGTCCGTATCCGAACCCTCGTCCGTGTCGGAACCTTCGTCGGTCTCCATTCCGGCATCGACCATCGAGTCATCGTCCATCGAGCCGCCGCTGTCGTCACCGCACGCCGCGACCCACGGCGCCGCGAGCCCAAAGATCAGTGCAAATCCAAGTCGTTTCATAGTCGCTCCTGCTTGTCCGAGTGAGCCTCGTCCCGGCGGCCGCTCGCCGCGCACAGGACGGGAACAAGGCGCGTACTGCCCACGCCGGCGCTGCGTTACTTTTGTTGATTTTGTTGTAACCAAACGTGAAGCGCGCCTTACCGATCATCGATGACGGGCTATCAACGCGTCCTGCAGCTGTGGAACTGGCTACCCACTTTCTGGGCCGCGGCTGAAGCCCAACACCTGGGCACGGCGGGACAACGGCTGGGGATCAGCACGTCGGCCGTGTCCCGCACGATCCGCCTCCTCGAAGACGCGGTTGGAACGCCGTTGTTCGAGCGCGCAGGCCGCAACGTGCGACTCAATGCGCGCGGTCAGAACTTGTTGGAGCAGGTTCGGGACGCGCTGGGCGCCGTCTCCACTGGGCTCGACGCGCTCACGGAACCGGATGTCGATCTGCGAATCGCCACTGAAACACCGCTTTCCAGCGCTCTGCTCCTGCCCGCTCTCGAAGGGCTCGAGGCGCACCGGCTCGTCGTCAGACACCTCGATCACGCCGCCGCGGTGCGCGCGCTGACTACCGCCGACGTCGATCTGCTGCTCGGATTGTCACCAATCCGGCGCACGGACGTCGAGTCCGTGTTCGTCGGGCTCTTGTGCTTCAGCCGTTATGCGACACGACAAGCCGACTCGACGCGGTCGGACGTCGCGTCGGCTTGGGCCGCTCTGTGGGGCTGGCATGAACACAGCGAAACTGCACCGGCGCTGGTCGTGCCCGACATCGACGGCTTGGTCCGTGCCGCGTGCACCGGCCGCTACCAGGTGGAGCTGCCGGACTGGCTCGCCGCCACGTTCAGCCACCTGCTAGTCACACTGCCTGGAGGCCCCACTCAGCGCGCGCCGCTGTTCGCGACGCGGCGCGTGAATCGACGCCCCCATCCAAACCGGCCCGACTTGGCAGACACGGTAACTCGCCGCCTCCAGGCGCTGCTCAATCCGGCAAGTTGACGCCCGATACCCGATGCGGCCCTGTTGAGAATACTCCCGGAAGACCGCTTCGAGTGGCGAACTGTTTACCCACGGGGCACGAGCGTAAACTGATTGCGACCACCGCGCTGGATGTGAGGCGCCTCGATGTGTTGCGTCAGGTTGTGGTCATCAACCCACTTGGCAAAGGCAGCAAAGCGCGCCTCGTCTGGATCGTCGATCCCGTCGAGGCGTTCGGCGGGTGGGTCTTTGGCGGCCTGCCCCAACCGAATGAACGTGTCGCGAAACTTGTTCCAAAATAGCCGGTAGTAGCTTTCTGTGTCGCCGATGTACGTCGTCGACAGCAGCAGGGCGTGATACGGCGCCTCCTTGGCGAGCGCTGCCTTGCCGGAGAACGCCGCAGGGAGCGGTACCAGCCGCGCATCGAGCACTTTCACCTTGCCGCCGTCCCAATTGGAGAAGAACTCTTTCAAGAAGGGCTCGTCGAGCCCCGCTTCGTATTGGCGAAGCAGCGCTTAGCCCCAACACCAACATCGAGCGATGAGCGGTGTGGGTCGCGCATTCGGACCCAAAGGAAGCCGTGGAATCGGTGACGGACGACACGCGACGCGAGCCTATCAGCTCTCCGTCGACGACTTCGCCCGAAAACACCGGACCGACAGTTCACCGCCCCTCGTTCCATCGTCGGACCCCGACCTTGGTCAAGGCTTCAACAAGATATCGATCGAAGTCATACCGGCAATGCACTAGTCTCGGCGCGTGACATTGACGCCACACCCCAGCTTGGGAGAGAAGGCCTCGT
Organism: Deltaproteobacteria bacterium; assembly: GCA_003235365.1. GTDB lineage: Bacteria > Myxococcota_A > Polyangia > Polyangiales > Polyangiaceae > SZUA-265. Next base: position 18,238 of record QJWJ01000101.1, on the reverse strand, counting down.
CGATCGCAACCTTGTGGAGGGAATGGGTGGGCGGCCGTACCCATGCCCGCCGACTCGACGTTTGGCTCGGCGCGAGCTGCGTGCTGGTAATCGCCTTTTCTGCGCTTCAAATCGCATTGTTCTCATTCGGACGCGACCAGAGCATCTACGCAGTGGTTGCGGATGGCATCCTCGACGGAGAGCTGCCCTATCGCGACCGCTGGGACTTCAAACCGCCGGGCATCTTCCTGCTGTACGCGGGCGCCCAAGCGGTCTTCGGTCGCACCATGCTGGCACCGCGGCTGCTCGAAATCATCTGCCTGATCGCCTCGTGTGGCTTGATGGTCTCACTCGGTCGCCGCTTGTTCGCCGACAGCCGCAGCGGCCTGATCGCTGGCGGGATCGCGGCGTGGGTACACGCCCAAATGGAATTCTGGCACAGCGGGCAACCAGAGAGCTTCGGGGGAGCGCTGACGATAGCCGGGCTGTGGCTGGCGACGAGCGATTCGGAAAACCGACGCGCGCGCTGGGCGGCGTGGTTGACCTGCGGCGCGTGTTTTGGCGTCGCCTTCCTGCTCAAGCCGCCGTTGGGTGGAGGGGCCCTGGTCTGCACCATCTACTTGATGCGTCGCGCGTCGTTCCGCGGTGTTGGGCCCCTCGTCAGTCTCGTCCCGGCACTCGCCGTCGGGTTCGGGGTGCTCGTTCCAATCGCCGCTTGCGCGCTGTGGTTCTGGGCCGCGGGTGGTTGGGAGGCACTGCGGTGGACGTTGTTCGAATTCACCCCGGGCTACACCAAGCTCGGGTGGGCCGGAGGCAACGCAGCTGGCGCATTCTACTACGCCATCCAGATGGCGTTTACGCGCTTCAGCGCGGTGTTGGCAATCGGCGCGGTCGCGGCTGGCATCGGCGCGCCGGTATCCAGTCGGGAACGCGAAGGGCTCGCATTGATCCTCGGCGTGTTGGCCCTGCACTTGGCCGGCATCGGCATGCAAGCGAAGTTCTTCGAATACCACTTCGGTGCGTCACTTCCGCTGGTTGCCTTGCTCGCCGGGCTCGGTTGGCTCAAGGTCTGGCGCGCTGCGGTTCGACGCGGACCCGGCGGTGCCGTAGCGTTTGCCTCGTTGATCGTCGTGGCTGCAATGGCACGGCGCGCAGTGCTGGACGTGCCCGAAGGGTACTGGGTGCGTAGCGCCGAACGCGTGAAGTTTGCCCTCGGCCTCAGCGAGCATGAGACACGCGAGGAACTGGACCGACGCTTCTACTACGTCGCCGACTTCAATCTCGCTGCGGACCGCGACGTGGCGAAACGCATCACCGAACTGACCGAGCCGGGAACGACGATCTTCGTCTGGGGCTTCGAACCGGCCATCTACTGGTTTGCGGATCGCCCTCCCGCTTCGCGTTTCATCTACAACGTCGCACAGCGAGCGCAGTGGGGTCGCGACCGAGCGCGGGCCGATCTGTTGTCGGACTTGGAGCGGAACCCGCCGGAACTCTTCGTCGTTCAGCACCACGACTACTTCAAGTTCGTCACTGGCGACGACCTGGACTCGGCGCAAGCGGTAGCGACATTCCCCGAACTGGAGGCACTGCTTCAACGCGACTTCGAGAAGCTGGAACAGATCGAGGACTTCGAGATCTACCGACGCCGCGGACAGCCGACGGCGCTACGAGCGATCTCGACTACGGTGTTACGGCCCGACTGAACCACAGCGACCCGAACGATGGAAGTGAACATGGCAATGTCGAGCCTGACCTCTCTGGCCTGGGCCCGTCCGCAGACCGACGGCTGGATCGGCAGCTGGTCGCCGGGCATCGGAGACCCGACGATCGGCGGCTGGGTCACCGTCGGGTTCTACGCGCTGGCGATCTATCTGTGCTGGCGAGTCATCGACGCGCTGCCCGAGAAACGGCGCCGCCTCGAGGGTATGGTGTGGCGCGTGCTGTTTTGGTTGCTGGTTGGGATGGGTATCAACAAGCAACTCGACCTACAATCGGCACTCACGGAATTGGGGCGCATTGTGGCCTTCACCCAAGGTTGGTACGGCGAACGACAGTGGGTGCAACGCGCCTTCGTGATTTCGGTAGTGGCGTTCGCTTTGGTATTGAGTCTCGCGTTGGCCCGACTGACGCGTCGCCTACCCCTCCCTACAAGAACATCGGTGTTCGGCTGGATCGTGCTGATGGCGTTCGTCGCGATACGCGCCGCCTCCTTCCACCACTTCGACGTCTTCATTGGGCACGAGGTGCTCGGTGCTCGAGTCAACTGGGTGATGGAAGTGGGCGCATTACTGATCATTTGCCTGGGCGCACACCGTCGATTGAAAGGCGCCGAACACCATCCGGTGCGAGTCCATCAAATCCGCTGACCCCCGCGCCAGCCCATCGTCGCTCCAGCAAACTCCCAAACGGCAAACCCACCCTTGGGCGTCCGCGGTACGTCCAGGTGGTACTCAAGATACCGCGGATGGCGCCTGCCTTCCTGTGGTAGCGTAGAGGTCGCGAGGGCACCGTTCTGCGGTTGCGTGCGCACCCACCCTGGAGAGTACCACGTGAGCGAGAAGGCGAAGAGCGAGGGCGATTCGAGACCAGTCATCGTGATCGAGAAGATCCCCGCGGGAGGTGATCACCAGATCCCGGCGAGCGAGATCAAGAGCGAGGGTATCCCGACACCGGCACACTTGGTGCTCTACCCCGAGCTCGGGCGCGGCGGAATGGGTCGCATCCACCCCGCCACCGATCGCAACTTGCTCCGGCACGTCGCGCTCAAGCGACTGGACCGGGAGTTGTCGAAGACACCGATGTACCGCGAGGGGTTCATCGCAGAGGCACAGATGACGGGGCAGCTCGAACACCCGAACATCGTTCCGGTTCACGAGTTGTCAGTAGATCCCGGTGGCGTGCCGTACTTCACGATGAAGCTGGTACAGGGCAAGGCCCTCGACAGTTGGCTGCGTGACCCGCGACGCAAGCTGGGCACCCCTGAACGCTTGGAAGACTCTTTGGAGGTCTTCCTCAAGGTGTGTGACGCGATCGCCTACGCGCACCACCGCGGCGTAATCCACCGAGACATCAAACCGGAAAACATCATGATCGCGGAGTTCGGTCAGGTGTACGTGATGGACTGGGGCTTGGCGCGGCTGACGAAGTCACGCCCCGCCTCCGGAGCACGATCACAGATGGAGGCGCGCGGTCCAGTCGGCACGCCCGCGTACATGTCCCCGGAACAAGCCGCAGGCAACCCGCTGAAGATGGACGACCGCAGCGACGTGTTTGGTCTCGGCGCATTGCTGTACGAGATGATCACCGGTCGCGGCCCCTACGGCGACGAATACAACCCCGATCGGCTGATCGAACTGGCAAAACAAGGGCGCGTCGTGCCGATCGAGCAGGCCGCTCAGGGAATCGGTGTCTCGGCGCGGCTGCGGCGAATCGTTTCGCGCGCGCTCGAGTTCAACCCCGAAGACCGTTACCAAACGGTCGTCGAAATGCAGACCGACGTGCGCGCTTTCTTGCGTGGTGGTCTACACTTGCCGCGTAAGGGCTTCAATCCGGGCGATACGATCATCCGCGAAGGCGACGTGGGCGACACGGCGTACATGATCATCAGCGGCACGTGTCGCGTCTATCGCAACGCCGGAGGCCAACAAGAAACATTGGGCACGATGGGCGCCGGGGACGTGTTCGGAGAAATGGCGCTGTTGCTGGACGAACCGCGCTACGCAACCGTCGAAGCCGTCGATCGAGTGACGGTGCTCGTGCTCGACAAGCAAACCATGAACGAGGGCCTCGGCCTCGACGGCTGGACGGGCGCGTTGGTCCACGCTTTGGCAGGACGATTCCGCACCCTCGAACAGCAGGTGCGCAGCTCCGGGATCAAGCGCGGCTGAAGCAGCCAACGGGCCGCGAGGGTGCTTCAGCCACGGCTAGCCCACGCGTCAGTGCAGTTTGCCGCGCATCGAATCGAAGCGCAGTTTCCAGACGACTCCGATGGCCTCGGCGAAGATCTTCCGGCTCATCTTGCTCTGCCCGACGCGGCGGTCCACGAACACGATCGGCACTTCGGTCACCTTCAAGCCCGCTTGCAGGGCGCGGTAGGTGAGCTCGATCTGAAACGAGTAGCCGTTGGAGCGAACGCTGCCGATGTCGATCCGCTTCAGCGCCTCGCGCGTGAACGCCTTGTAGCCGGTGGTCAGGTCGCGGATCGGCACGCCCAGGATGACGCGCGAGTACAGAGAGCCGCCCTTGCTGATGAAGTGGCGTCCAGGGCCCCAACCCTCGACGCCTCCGCCAGGGATGTTGCGCGAGCCGGCAACGACGTCTGCTCCCTCTTCGAAAGCGCGATAGAAATCAGGCAGATAGGCCGGATCATGGCTCAGATCCGTGTCCATCTCGAAGAAGTAATCGTAACCCGCGTCGAGATACTGGCTGAAGGCATCGACGTACGCGGTACCCAGACCGAGCTTGCCCGGACGGTGCAACACGCGGATCCGATCGTCACGCGCGGCCAGCTCGTCGGCGAGCTCGCCAGTTCCGTCAGGGGAGTTGTCGTCAACGACCAGCACGTGGGCACGGGGCACGACCGACTGAAGGGACTCGATGAACAGCGGCAGATTGTCCCGTTCGTTGTAGGTCGGGGTCACGATCAGCGATCGTTCCCCGGTCGGTGCGGCCGTCATGGGGGGCGGAGCCTAGAGCACCGATCAGCTTGCCACCATACAGAATTGCCCCGAAATCGCCGCGGGATCGGCGAGGGTGCTTTTCAGGGCCACCCTCGGCTCCGTTCGCGCGTCGACCTACCGCCTCCCGGACGGATGACCCCGTTGCACAGCCATGCAATGCAGCCGCCGCGTCGTGTGCCAAACCGCACCAGTCGGGAAGTCGGCGTCGCGCCAACAAATGCAAACCCGCGGTCACCGCGACACGGAAGCGTTGCATTCGCTGCCAATCATTGCGGCCACACTTCAGCAAACCAGTGGGAAGAAAAGGCTGATCGCTAATCTAGATCGCGCCCATAACTACAGGGGCGAATCCCGCGTATCCTGCTTGCCCCTGCCGCCAGACCGACATCTCCCTACAACTGCCCGCGGACTCCGTTCGCGGGAACACAAGACCATGACTTTCCACTCGAAACTCGTCACGCTCCTCTCGCTTGCGCTGTTCGTCGCCTGCGAAAACAACCCGAGCTCCACCAACGGAGGAGTGTCGAATCCTCCGGATTCCACGACTCCGACCGGCACGACGGATCCGGGTCCGCTCCCGGCAGACACCGTGAAGGGGCCGCCGGGCATGCCCAAACCCGCCGACACCGACTTCATCGATTCCGACGGCAGCGAGCTCGAGTGCAAGCCGAAGTCATGCGAAGATCAGGGATTCAACTGCGGCATGGCGGGCGATGGCTGCGGAAACTCGATCAACTGTGGCGACTGCGCCGAAGGCGAGTTGTGCGGCGGCGAGACGCCGAACGTCTGCTTGAAACCCCCACCGTGTCAGGCGGCAACCAGCTGCGCTGAACTCGGCTGGGAGTGCGGCATCGCCACGGACGAGTGCGGCAACACGTTCGACTGCGCCGCCGAGGGTCTGGAGTGCGGCGAGCTCGCGCGGTGCATTGGCGGCATCGATAGCCCGGCCAAGTGCGTCGGTCCGACCGGCGGTGGGGGCGGCGCGGATTGCGACGTGTGTCCAGGCGTCCCGGACTGCGAGGCGGCAGGAACCCCCACGCGCCTGAGCGGCCGCGTCATCACGCCCGGCCGCGACGATGGCAACGTGGCCAACCAGGTGGGCGTGCCCAACGCGTTCGTCTACATCCCGACGAACAGCGATCCGGCGCTCTTGCCCCAGTTCGTCGACGGCATCCCCGACGGTGGCACGGCTTGCGACCGCTGCGAGGGACAAGACCTGGGTCCGCTGTTGGTTGGCGCCACCACGGACGCGCTCGGCAACTGGTCGCTCGAGGGTGACATCCCGGTCGGCAAGGAATTCCTGCTCGTGGTCAAGGTGGGGCGCTTCCGCCGCGCCTTGGCAATCACCCTGCCGGACAGCTCAGCCTGCACATCGACGGCGCTCGATCCGCTGGAAACCCGTCTGCCACGGGCGATGGACGACGGCGCCGCGGTGAACATCCCCCGCATCGCCATCTCGACGGGTGACATCGACGCGATGGAGTGCGTGTTCGAGAAGATGGGCATCTCGGACTCGGAGTTCAACATCGCCGGCGATGGCACGAACCCCGAGCGAATCCACCTGTACGGCACGGACGGCGCGGAAATGCCCGTCGGCAACCCGGACGAGGGGGAGCTGCACGGGGATGCTCAGCGATTGATGAGCTACGACATGGTCGTCCTCGACTGCCAAGGACAAGGCTTCTTGGATCCCCCGCCCGCGGCGGACCTGGTGAACGTGCGTGAGTACGTCAATCGCGGCGGCCGCATGTTCGCCAGTCACTTGAGCTTCCAGTGGATCTGCCGTAACGGCACGGATCCGTTCGACGCAGCGGACCCGACCGCGACGGGTCTCGCGCCGGCAGCGGACTTCCCCGGTTGCAACAACACGCCCCTGCAGCTCGACGATTCGGGGCTGGGCGTGGTGTCAATCGGCCGCCCGCAGGCCAACCCCGCCAAAATTCAGAACTTCGCCGATTGGCTGGTGAACGAGAGCGCCGCGACGATGAATGCCGATGGCACTTACGAGTTCCCGATTGTCCAGCCCCGCGACTTGGCGGCGGACGTCGGCACATCGACGGAAGAGTTCGTCTACCGCGGCGACCCGGCACCAAACCAGATCCCTGACGGGGACGCCGGCGCGCCAATCGACGACGGCACTGTTCGCTCCGTGCAGCAGTTTGCCTTCAACACGCCGTACGCTTCGCCAGACGACGCGATCTGCGGCCGCGTGGCGTACAGCGGCTTTCACGTCGCGGCGGCTGTCGACGGCAACGGCAATCGACCCTTCGCCGATTCCGAGTTTCCCGAACACTGCAGCGGCGACCTGACCGCCCAAGAAAAGGTGCTGCTGTTCATGCTGTTCGACCTCGGGGCGTGCGTCGGTGACCCGCCCGAGCCGCCCATGTGCGAGCCGCGCATGTGCTCGGACGTTGGCGCAGAATGCGGTCTGATCCAAGACGGCTGCGGTGAAACGGCAGACTGCGGCCCGTGCCCGCCCGGTGAGGTTTGCGGTCTGGTCGAAGACAACAAGTGCGCGGCCTGCGAACCTCGAACTTGCGAAGACGCCGCCGAAGACGGCATCGAATGCGGCATGATCGGCGACGGCTGTGGCGCCACCTTGGATTGCCAGTGCCCGCCCGGGTTCCAGTGCGGCTTCCCCTCCGCGAACAAGTGCGGCGACCCCGAACCCCCGCCATGAGTATGACCGAAGCATGGCGCGGCGCGTGAGCGAACGCCGAAAAGAAGTCCGCAACTGAGCGCGTGACGCGGTCGAGCGGTGGTTTTCGAAAGGAGACCACCAATGCCCGACCCCGTCGCATCCCGCCCGCACGGATCCAACCCCTACCAGGCGGTCGTCGTGGGCGCGTCACCCACGCTCGTTGGAGAGTTCTTCGCTGCCGCCGCCGTGGGAAACGCGATCGGCACGTGGCAACCGCCGAATCGGAGCGCCTGGGATTGACGTCTTACCGCCGAACGCTCCCAGTCACACGACCCGATGAGCTTCGTCGACCTGATGAGCTTCACCGACGCGGTCTGGCTTGAAGAAGCGAGCGAGCCCGGGACGGATCACGCTGCTGAGGGTATCGTAGAACAACTCGCGTGCGTCACTTCCTGCACAGAGTCCGAGCTGGTCGCCGTCGGGTGGAGGCTGTCGGAGCGGCAGGTGGAGCAACTCGTGGTGTTCGAGGTGTGCGAACGCGACCGGCAGGTACGCTTCGACGGCGTTGCGCTCCGCCTCGGTGAGCGAAGGGCCTACCGCGTCGAGCAGCCGCCAGCCGAAGCGCGCGTGTCCGATCTCGTCGGCGTAGATGCCGGTGAGCAGTTCGCGCAACGGTCCCTCGGGCATTTCCAAGCGCTCCGCACCTATCAAGCTCACGGCAACGGTTTCGCTCATGCAACACACGTGGATCACGTTGCGCAGTACCGCGGCTCGTGGCGGTGCGTCGGGATGGGCCGGAAAGGGCGCCTGGGCTCTGGTCTGTGCGCGTGCGCTACCTCCAAGCGCTTCGACCACGGCACCACACAACACGCCGTGACGCCGCTCCTCCGACGCGAAGCCGAGACACTCGCGCGCGAGTTCCTCGCCGAAGCCAGTTTCTTCGAGCTGGGCGGCCAGGGCCTCGAAGACGCCAGCCGAGCCATACTCGTTCAGCATGCGCCCACACCACGTGCCGATGGCCGGGCCGCGAAGGTCGTCTGGATACGTATCGAGTTCGAGCTCTACGGCGCGTGCCTCGTCGCGGAGATCGAGCACCCCAGCCTCAGCAGCACTCACACCGCTGCCCTCCAGTTCATGGCGGGGGGCACGGGGGGACCCCACGGGGTACACAGCCGGTAGTCGAACAGGGTTTCGTCGGGACCGACCTCGCAACACAGGTTGCGCGGGCTGATTCCCCCGGCTATCGGAGTCTGTGGTTCATCGTAAAGCTCGTCATCGAGTTCGACAGCGACGATCATCGCGCGGCAGCAGTCAGCGATGGGCGCCTGGTCGAGCAGCGCGGAACGCTCGGTGCTCGGGGTGTTCGTCAAAGCGCTCCTGACCTCTGCCAGGCAGCACTCGAATTCACTCGACGACGGGCCCGGAGGCGAGATGTCGATTCGATCGGGCAACTCGGTTGGGCCGACACACGCCCCCCAGTTCGACCCGCTATCCCCGGCGTCCGCTACCGAAACACCTGCCTCGTCGGTGATTGCGGGGGCCGCGGCGTCGACGACCTCTCCGTCGATGATCGACGCGACCGCCGCCGGACCGCCGTCCACGGAGGGCACGACGTCATCGCCCGACGTGGGGACCAGCACTTCGCTTGGCATGGACGGAGCCGCGCTGCTGTTCGCCATCACGGGTGAACCGGGTTCGCCGAGCTCCTCCCGCGCACTCATGTCGGGACTGGTCATGTCGGGGCTGCTCGCGTCGGTGGCCCCTCGCTCAGCGGGCTTCATAGAGCGGGCGTCGTCTCCCGCCGAACTGACACTCATCGTCGTGGCGAGCGACTCGGTCTGGTCGCCGCAGCCGAGCAGGCCGAAAGAAAGGGTGCTCGAACCGAGCGCGATCTTGGCGGTAGCGAGGAGCGCTTTTCGGTGACTGCTTTTTCGCATGATTCCCCAACCTTTCGAGATGGCTCTCCAGAGGTAACTCCCCCACATGCTAGCCCACGGCCGGCGTTTGGAGAATCCGTACTTTCCGGATGCGATTGTCCAACTGAGGTGGATAATACCGGAGTGAACCACGGTGTTCCCCCGCAACTGCCGTCCGTCGAGAGTCTGCGCTGTTTCGTGGCCGCCGCGCAACAGCTGAACTTTCGTCGGGCAGCGGGAGAGGTCGGACTCACACCCACGGCCATGAGCGAACGCATCCGCGCACTCGAGACCGAGCTCGGTGTGGTGTTGTTCACGCGCACGACGCGACGTGTGGAGCTCACGCTTGAAGGGCGCGCACTGCTGCCGGCGGCGGAACGTGCCCTCGCTGGCGTACAAGCGTGTGTGTTGGCAGTGACCAAGCCGAACGACCTTGCGGTTCATCTTCGGGTGGGAACGCGCTTCGAGCTCGGGCTGTCGTGGCTCGTACCCGCCGTCATCGAGCTCGAGCGTGCACACCCCAGGCTGCAGATCGACCTCTATTTCGGCTCGGGTCCCGACATCCTCGAACGCCTCGAGCGAGGCGCGATTGATGCGGTGGTCACCAGTGCACCCGTGGCGCGCGCATCGTGGCAAGCCGAAGTGTTGCACCCGGAAAGTTACACGTTCGTCGGCGCTGCGAAGCTCATTCACAGACGACCGTTTGCAGCGCCACGGGACGCACGCGACCACGTCCTACTCGACGTGGACGAGACGTTGCCTCTCGCCCGCTATCTGCTCTCCGCGGTGCCAGCGCTCGAATTCGGCAGGACGAGAAGCTGCGGAGCTGGCGCCGCCGTGCTCGAACGCGTGTTGGCCGAGGACGGCGTTGCCGTACTGCCGAACTACATGCTGGCGCCAGCACTCAAGGCTCGTCGTGTCGTGCGCCTGCTGCCACGCGTGAAGTTGCTCAGCGACAGCTTCCGCCTCGTCCATCGTCGCGGCAACCAGCACACCGAGGCACTTGCCGATTTCGCGACGTTTCTTCGCTCGCGCCCTCTGCGGTGAGCGTTGAGGAGCGCCGATCTGCCGATAACCCAGCCGATCACCAGCCGCACGCAGCACATCAAGTTTCCGCCGCACTCCTTCCCACTGTGCGGCACCTTCTCCCACCCTGCTCGGGTGAACACTGACGCTGCTGTCGACTGTGAACCAGTTCGCAGCGCGATGCTCCTTCGCCCACCCGATCGAGTGGACTTTCAGCACCTGTAATGTGCGGTTATGGACAACTGGCTGCTCGCCCATAGAACTTGGACACGGTGAACGGCCACCAGGCAAGTTTGCAGAACTTTCGCATCCAATGTTTCACCCGATCGAGTATGAAGCTGACGAGGGCGCTTGGATCGCTCATCGCGGGGTATGAAGTGCCCCGCGATGGCGTTTGGGGAACCGTGGCGCACGAGCGTGGGGGAAACTGCTGAACAGGTCCGTTTCGCGGCACGCGACATCGAGAACGTAGCTGTTGGGAGGTAACCAGATGAAAATAGCTGACCACCGCATCGAGGGCGTCAAGTTCGTCGCGACCGACAACATGGGCGGCACCATGACGCCGGAATACGTGATCATCCACTACACGGCTACCCAGGGAGCTTCCGGAGTCATTAGCGCATTTCAGGGCATGGGTGGCGCGACGGTCTCGGCACACCTGGTCGTAGACACTGACGGAACGGTAACCCAAATGGTCCCGTTCAATCGCGTGGCGTGGCACGCCGGCAAGAGCCAATGGGGCGGCAAGAGTGGCTGCAACCAGTTCACGATCGGCATCGAAATCGTGAACCCGGGCTACCTCACGAAGTCCACGAACGGCTATCTCGATTCGGGGTCCCGACCGTACAAAGGCGAAGTCGTCGAGGCGCGCCACAAGAATACCGCGCTCAAGTACAGCCATTGGGCCGCCTACACACCGGAACAGATCTCCGCCGTCAGTGAGATCTGCCAAGCTCTGTTCCAAGCCTATCCGTTGCGCGGCGTGGCCGGACACGATGACATTTCGCCTGGACGAAAGTTCGATCCCGGTCCAGCCTATCCCCTGCGACAACTACAGAGTCTCGTCGAGGGGCGACGGGACGATGGGGAGCCCCGCTACCGTACCTCGACGCAACTCAACGTCAGGGAGGGCGCCGGCGTAAACTTTGCACAAGTACCCGGCAGTCCACTGGCGTCGGGGACGGAGGTGTTGCAGGTCGATGCTTCCGATCCGTGGTGGCACGTCACGACACCCGACGGCACGGTAGAAGGCTGGGTCCACAGCCGCTTCCTCGTCGCAGTTTGAGTTCAACACCCGAAACGTCGGTCTCGACAGAGCCCTTCGAACTAGGCCCATAGGGGGCGGAAAGGAAACGGTAGATGGCGAATTTAGGACAGGAACTGGCATCCCTCGACTTCGACAACCTCATTGGAGGTCCGTTGAATGCGATCGTACAAGCACAGGCCAAGTCGGCAATCGCGACGGCCAACTTCGTCAGCGAAGTCGGGTTCGACAAGAACGGGGACGTGAGGAACACGACGTTCCGCTACACACGCGCGAACGCCGCGGGCGATCCAGAAGAGTTCAAACTGGATGTGCCCTTCATCGCGATGTTGCCCATCCCCTACGTGCAAATCGAAGAGGGCGAGGTCGAGTTCAACGCGAAACTCACTTCGCAACAGGAGACGACTACTTCTTCGGAACTCGCAGGCAGCGCTTCACTCGATGCAACAATCGGTACGTGGTTCGTCAAAGCGAAGGTGAAGGCGTCCATGTCGATGAAGAAGTCCTCTTCATCGACGGACAAGGTCGAACGCAGCTACGACATGCGCGTGCGCGTGCGCGTGCGGGGTACGGACCTCCCGTCCGGAACGGAGCGCATCCTCAACATCTTGGAAAACAGCCTCGCAGAGACGCCGACGGGTTACCTCGGCGGAGGAACGTTCAAGGTGACCGAGGCAGCATCGCTCGACGGCAGTGGAACGTCCAACACCGTCAAGCTCAACCTCGGCAAGACCGCTCTCAAGACCGGCGACGAGCTCATCCTCGCAACCAAGGCAACGTCGGGTGGCGAACGCATCCGTCTCAAGGTCACCAGCGACGTAGCCGAAGGTGCAGATACGTCAGCAATCGCAGACGTTCCGGTCCAGGTCCCCTCCGACTTCAAGGAGACCGTCGAGGCCGGAGCTCGGGTCGAGTGGCGACCAGTCAAGCCGTCCTGACGACGGATGACGGTGTAGTCCACAGACGCGCTGCGGCAACCTGCTTTCCGGAAGGCCTCGTCCTTCGGGGTCGATGGTAACTCTGGTCCGAGTCATGGACTCAGGACACGAGAGTCGATTCGCTTGCCGTAGACAATACCAGCCCCGAAGAACGCCTCAAGCTGATGCTGGGACGTTTTTCGGGGCCGCGTCGCAGGCGCTCGTCAGTGGCACGGACGCACCGTGCAGCCATCGCCAGGCTCTTCGTCGTATCAACGCGCCAGTTGTTCGCTGGGTGCGGCTCGACGCGAACGTCTCCCGGCTCGCGGCTGCAACAGCCGCGCCGTGCAAGCGTCCGAGAGCTGCTCCAAGCGCGGCCAGCGGGCGGGATTGGAAGGGCTTGGGTTCGCTTTAGATCCCGAGGATGATACAAGGGTCGAGGGTTATGGCAGACGGTCAGCAGGGTGACGGAAAAGACAACGCTATCCCACCCCAAGAAACGACACTGAGCTCGGTCGTTGCGGCGGTGGTGGCCTCTTTTGCGAAAGGGCGTGCGTCAGCCGACCTGGCCACTGTTCGCTTGGCGCGACAATACCAAAAGCACGAGCTGCTGCGAGGCGTTCCCGTTCCCCGCCTTCGGCTGAACAAGGTGTCGGTCAGCGTTCCACTCGTCGTCACGGGCATCCACCCGGGGAGCGCCTTTCGAGTGGCGAGCACCGAACACGTCGTGGACGCAGTGTGGGCGGCAGTCGTTCAGACCGTCGACGGTTGGGACGGCATTGCGGAGCCGAGCGGTGGACCCCTCAGCACGAGGGACAGCAAGCCCGAAGACCCGACCTCCGCGCTCGAGGACGGTTCCGATGCCCGAACGTATCTCCGGGGCCTGTGGACGGTTCTGAGGATCATCCGTTGGGCCCTGCGCGGTAACGCAAAACCGGCGGCGAAGCGACCAGACGGCGAGCAGTCCGCTTCCCACGAGGGGGAATCTGCCGAAAAGGCCGGCGCCGGCGAGATGGAGCTACGGACGCGACTGACGGTCGAATACGATCGCATTCTCGGGCCGTGGCAGCAGCCAACCGAGCAGGACAACATCGACCCCGCCACCGACATCGACATCGAAGATCAAATGCGGGCAGCGACGGTCCGAGTGCTCAGGAACTTCATCGTCCGACGGCGCACTGCTCGTCGCGAACAGAAGCTCGACGGAACGAACGAGCTGCTCACGCGCTACTTCGACTTCGCCTTGGGCGACACGCAGGCGACGGTCCGTTTCGCTCGAGACGAGACCGAAGCCGCTGAAATGGCCAATCTGCTTTGCAACGCGCTTCCTGCGCTCATGTCTGTCGCGGGTGACACGGCCCTTGCGAATTGCATCGCCAAGCCCACGACTCCGCCGGATCTCACGATTGAGGCGCCGACCGCAAACGTCAACACCAGCGCCAGCGCAGCGACCATCACGCGGATCAACTTGCTCATGTCCGAGCACGGGGTCGAGTGGGTTTCCGAGTCGGGTGATGGCGACGAAAAGGTCTGGCGCCTGCTCCCCGAGTAGCCCGTGACACTGTTCGTTCAATCACAGCGCCTGCGCGAGCACTTGCTGCTGCTTCGAGGCCTCGTCGCCCAATACGAGGCGGGTCGCATGGACTTCAGCGCGATGGCGACGGATTGGCTTTCGAATGCCGAACAGATCCTACGAGAGCTCCGCGCACCCGAAGCCAGCGAGATCGTTTCGCTCAAGGCGAACATACTCGCCACGACGATCCGAGGTAGCGACGCGCCAGCGGCGGGCAGACGCCGAGCGGAGGCGGCCAGTGTCCTGCAAGCACTGCGACGCGCGGAAGAACTGTTGCGCACGCGCGCGCTCAACAACGAAGGACACGTGGATTCCTTCGAAGAGAAGCTGATCGAAGCCGTCGGGGCTCTGGCCATCGTCGGCGACTTGCCTGACCGCGGGGGCCAGTCGAGCAGCGCCTGGGCGAAAGCGGTTTGGCAAGTGCTCGCGTCGCACCCCACCACACGCCCGACGTCGCTGTGGCTCGCAGCCTCGCTCAGCGGTGTCGATCGATTGGTGCTCCTGGATCGGATCCTGTTGCGCCTCAGCGATTCGGAACTGCCGGTGCCACTGTCCGGCGCCAGGGAGTGAGCTTCATCGGGGGCGCCCGCAGGATGCTGGTTGGCAAGGCTCATGGGCTCGCTTTCACAACACGAACTGTTGACCCAGCTGTTGTCGACCGCTCCTCGGGGCGACGACCTCGCGAACCCGGCTGACACTGGCGCTTGGTTCCGGCGAACACTATCCGCTCTAGATGAACATGAGATTGCCGAGGGCAGTCACCTCGCGGTACTGTGGGCAGAGCACTGCCTGACGTCGATGGGCGCCATGGCCTACGATCACCATGGGCGGCGTCTGACGTTTCAGCAGCGCCATCTCCAAGGTCAGGCGCTGGTCAACACCGCCCTGAGCATTCTGGCAGACGCTTCGAGTGAACGCGAACGACGTCTGAAGGAATTGCGCAAGCTCGCCGAGCACTGCATCCGGCAAGCTGCGGGTCAACAGGCCCTCGTAGCTCGAGGGAACCGGCAAAGGGATGAGTGGCTCGTCGAGTTGCGTCGCCGCATGGCCACGTCGCCCGCGTCCGCCGCAACGTTGACGACACTCGCCGCATCCCTCGAAGCGAGCGAACTGCTACGACTCCTCGACCAAGTCTTGAAGGAAGTCTTTGGAGTCTAGAACGGAGACCAACGCCGGCAATCAGCGGGGTGACTGGCGCCGACGGAGCATCGATGTCATGCCGCGCGCAGCAATGCCCAAGTACTGGTCAACCCGTGCAGACGACTGTGCCCTTCGAGCGGCGCGATCTCGCCATTGCAGAAGCACCCGCCCACCTGAAACTTGGTGAGAACGTCCTCCCAGACGGGGGACACCAAGCCGGAGCTCGTGAAGTGCAGCAGGCCATCCGCACTCGCCAACGCCCCGCCCGAAGCTGTAACGAACTCGTTGAACGAATCGGCGAAGTGCTGGTCGTCGCGCAGATGAAACTGAACCACTTGCAGCGGGCGAACCGATGACACGACGGCAACGCCCTTGCCGTCGATGCTCAGCAAGCTGCGCATGACAAACCCCGGCGTGCCCGTCACCTTCGAATCATTCGCGAGTTGAAGCCCGAGGCAGAGCGACGTCGAGAGACGGGCGCGATCCTGTGGCGAGAGGCCTTCCACCATCCGCTTGACGACCTGTGACGCCTCCCCCTGGTCGAAAGCCCGGATGAGATTGTCCTCGGCGTCCATGACGATCAGCGGCTCTCCGATGGGTCGACACCCCGACAGGACCTTGGTTTCCATCGTTAGCCCGGGACCTAGTCCCAAAGCCACTGCCCCGCGCTCGTAGATCTGTCCGCCCGAGATCAACACCGTAGCCGCGGGTCTCTGGATATCCGTGACCAGACAACCCATGACACTCGCACCGCCAAGGCGAGCGTCCATGAACCTCAACACGGCTTCGGTGTCCACCGTTCGTGGATCCGAGAACAGAAACCAACCCGACGCAACACCTGAGCCGACTCGTTCCAGGTCTGCGAGGGATCGCGACTGAGTCATGTCTTCGATGCAAACAATCCGCCGTTCGATGCCCGGCAGTACTGCGGCCGTCACGCTCATCGTCACCCGGGGCTGACCGGGCTTCGGCGTCAACGACGGCGCTACGCATCCGACGACCGTGCAAGCGGGGAAACTCGCCACCGCGTGACGTGCGAGTTGGTTCGCCTCGCCCGCGCACTCGACGGCAACAAACACGAACAGCAGGTCCGGCGCTCGGCCAAGCCTCGCGTCCAGTCGCTCTCGTAGCTCGGCCCAAGCGGCAAGCGCGTCAGGACTCGTGGACGTTGCAGAGCAAAACCTCAACAATCGGCACGGTACCACGGCGCCAACTCTCAATCCGGTGCGCGCCCCTCGGTTCAATCGCACCCGAAACAGCTTGGAACGCCGCAGTCTCGTTCCGCGTCACACTCCGCGGGTGCCGAGCACTCCAGCCGCCACGCCGTCCCGATGTGTTTCCCTTCGACACGACAGCATACCGTTTCGTTCGCGCCTCGAACGCACTCAGCGGCGGAGACTGCAAACGAGGGCGGCTTCTCGGGCCGTCACCAAACGGGGGCCTGAAGAAACTGCCCGTCAATCGTGCTCGCCCATTGAGCAGCGCTGAACGCGACGTACGGCGCTGCTCCAGCGTCTCACCGAACCACCGCTGCTCGGTGGGTACTATCCCCCCGCACATCGGGTATAGTCGCCGCATGTATGCACGCTGGCGCTCTGCGAGGCGATCCACACTACTGCGCATCAACCACCCTTGCGCTCGGGTGTTGGTCGCTGC
Organism: Deltaproteobacteria bacterium; assembly: GCA_003235365.1. Taxonomy (GTDB): domain Bacteria; phylum Myxococcota_A; class Polyangia; order Polyangiales; family Polyangiaceae; genus SZUA-265. The sequence continues at coordinate 1,444 of QJWJ01000101.1, read as the reverse complement.
GATGGCACTGCCAGCCGCGTGCCAGACCAGCAACTCCGATCGTGAGACCACCGGTCGTGTCAAGAGCGGGCCGGCACCTGACGCCGGGAAGCAGCTCCCGACAGCTCGCGACGCGGCGGGGCCAGATCCCATCAGCGACGCAGGAGCGCCCCACGACACGCGTGACGGGCTCTCCGACGCGGCGGTCGCACTGCCCACTGGTCCAGCGGATGGCTCGTCCAAGGACGCGGACGCTCCCACGCAACGAGATTGCTACCTCGAGGCGCGAATCGTGCGGGACCCGCGCAATGGTGGGCTCACTGCGCGGCAAGACTTCATCTACGCCGACGAGATTCTTTCGGCAGTGGTCGACAGCGTCGGGGCAGAGGCCGAGCCCGACGCTGGCATCGTTCCAGAGCCGTACATGGTCGTCACTACCTTCGACACAGCGGGTCGGGTTACCGGATTGTACAACGACTGCACGGGGCGAGAGCAGTGGAACCACTCGTACTCCTACGACGCCCTTCGTCGCTGGTGCAGCAACGGCAAGGGCTATGAGTACTCGGAGGCAGGGCTACTCGTCGAACAATCGTTCTTCTCGGAAGACCCAACCGGGACGGTCACCTACGACACTCGGGGCAGACCGCTGCGCGTCGAGACGCTCGACAATGGCGTCATGTACGTCACGACCTACGAGTACGACGGTGACTACCTCGTGCGCGAGGAAACCGTCGACACGGACATCGACGATGCCTTTGCGACCAGCTACACCACGACGCCACTCGAAGGAGACTCGGGGCTGATGGTCCGCGAGGTCGACCGGGGCGATGATGGCAGCGTCGATCGAGTGGAGTACTTGGACACCCTCGGCCAGATCGTCGTGACGGAAGACCAGTGGCCCAACGGTGAGCCCGTGACGGACGTCTTCGAGCTAGGCCAGAGCTGGCTGCGCTTTGTCGACGGCGAACTGAGCACCCGCGACAGCTCTGAGAATGCAGACATCCTTCCTGACGTCTGGCGACGCTTCATGGGCACGCCTGAGGATTACGCGGATTATCGCTTACCCGAAGAGAGCACACTGGGGGTCGCGGCGAGCTTCCAATTCGACGGCACGCGTTTGGTCGCTTCAGACACAACTTGGGCGGGCGGCAAGCACATCCGTATCGAATTTGACTACCGCGATGGTCGAATCGAATCCGAAACTTGGCAAACCGAGGGCTTCGACCTGATGGGCCCAGACGTCGCCTACGAGTGGAGCTGCGACGCTCAGTAGCGCCGCGCTCGCGTGCCACGGGTGCTGGCGCGAACGACAGTCAACCGACAGTCGAAAGCTCGAGCAACGCGCGTTTGGCTGATATACAAACGCGCGGTCGACGCGAGCTTCGGTGCCCAAGAACGACAACGACGCCGTGGCGTACACGTTGTCGGCCGAATCTACAGCCACGCCGTACGCTTCACCAACCCG
>QJWJ01000062.1 GCA_003235365.1 Deltaproteobacteria bacterium | reverse complement strand
ATCCATACGCGCCGATGTTCCCCGCCGCGCAGAGAGTCGCAGCGGCTCGGTACTCCCCACGACGAACCAGCCGAAGCCTCCGTTTCAGCGGTCCTGGTACCTCCGGAGTTCTGCTTTGAGAAACTCACGCAACGCAGCCGTTCGCGACGACGACGCGCGCGCCATCGGGGTAACGAAGAACAACGCGGCCTCACCCTTGATGCGATAGCGCGGCAACACTGCTTGCAGTTGCCGCGACTCCAGTTCTGTCTCGACGAGGACCTTGGGCAACAGAGCCACACCCGCTGCGGCCACCGCGAGCGCCTTGATGAAACCGGCCTCGTTCGACCACACGCGGGGCGCCGTCGTGACACGGACTTCGTTGCGCTCCCCCTCCGCACCCACCAGAACCAACTCGGACGGACCGGGAACCCCAAACGGGCGATGCACGGTGTGGCTCCCCAGATCAGCGGGACGGCGGAGACGCGGGGCTTGGGATAGATAGTCGGGACTGGCAAACAATCCGAACTTCAGTGGCATCAACCGGAACGCCCTGAGCGCCGAATCCTTCAACCCGGGTGCCGCCCGCAACGCCACGTCGACTCGTTCACCATCGAGATCGACCACGCGATCGGTCGCCAGTACTTCGAGGTGCACTTGGGGAAACCGTTCACTGAACCGGGCAATGATCGGTGCCAGCAAACTCGTCCCCAAGTCCTGAGGCATCGTGAGGCGCAGCCGTCCACTGGGCTCTTTGGTCCGATGTCGCAGGTCGCGGTTGGCATCGTCCAACACCGCCAGCGCGGGGGCGACCTGACCGCGGTACCAAGCCCCCTCCTCCGTCGGAGTGACTCCACGGCCACTACGGCGCAGCAGCGGTACCTCGAGCTGCGCCTCGACCCGTGAGAGTCTGCGGCTGACGGATCCTTTGGTTTCCCCCAGCTCGAGGGCGGCTCGGGTGACCGAGCCGAGATCGACAACCCGACAGAACGCCCGGAGATCGAGCAGGTCGGGCAGCACCTCATGCGTCAAACGTCGATTGGGAGTTGCCACGTGGTTCGTATAGCGCCTCGGGGGTGCCATGCCACGACCGCCGACGCACCCAGTCCGTCCGCTTCGACGACTGTGACGCGGCAGGCTCGAGCTCGGCGGCCCGAGCAACGGTCGGGCCGCTCAATCATCCGGTCACTGCATCGCGATCGAGTGGCAGCCGCCGCAGCCAAACCCGGTGTGTGTGGCAGGATCATACGGAGGCATGCCCAAGACGCCAGCCATCGTCGGCGTGACGTGCTCAGCCATGAACTTGGCGGTGTCTGGATCTTCGGCGAAGGCCGTGAGTTTGCCGTCCTTCAAGGTCAGCTCGGGCAGGTACTCCTTCGGCAGCTTGCCCTCGGGCCCATGGCACGTCTGGCAACCGAAGTCAGCGTAGGCCTCAGGATCAGCGTTCTGGAAGAGGGGTGCCATCGCCGGAACCACCTTGGCTTTCATGAATGCCGCTTTCTGCTCCTTACTCAAGTCGGCTGACCACGCTTCAGGTGGCGCCTCCTCCGCAGTGGTTGCTTCCGTGGGCGCCTCCGCTTCGGCAGGTGCGACCGCTGGGTCCACGGTCTGGTCGGCGGGCGTCTCGGGTTCAACTTCTGGCTGACTTGCACAGCCTCCTAGCAGACCGACAGCCAGCGCTGCGACATGCAGCGGAAACTTGAGAGAGAAGTAGTGGGTCATCGATGTCCTCGCATGGGATGGTCGCCACGGCGACGCTGCGGAAGGTGTGGGGGACTGGCTCCATTTGCTCAACCCCCTCGTTCGGAAACCCGTGTTTCCGAAACGGAAACTCCCCTGTCTATCCGCCGGGAGTGAACCACTCGAACCATCGAAGTCCATTGGGGTCGATTCGCTGCAATTCCTGACGCGGCGCTTCCCACGAGATCCGGCCTAGTCGCCTGGGACCGACTCGAAGCGCGAATTCGTGCTGCCCGACGGGCGCAACGTGAACGGGACGCTCCCCGCCCGTACTCAGCGAAACGCCACGCCGACGTTGAACGTCAACTGACTGAAGGTGGCCTCGAGATCCCCATCGGCGCCACTGTCGTTCCTCGCTTCGCCGTGCTGGTCGATGTCACGCACCAACCACCCGACCTCACCGAGCAGCGAGACACTGGTACCGAGCGGATACGTGACCCCCGCAAACAGGCCCCAGTTCCAGCCGACCCCCATGTCGTACTGCGAATCGACGGCAAACAGCGTCACTCGATTGTCGTCCTTGCTCATCAGGGTAAGCCCGAACGGCATCGTGATGTTCAGCTCCACCGGCTCGACTCGGAAATGAAGCCGTGGCAACAACGACAGGTCACCCCCCAGCCCTTCGTTCTCCCCATCGACTTCCCACTCGTAGTTGTCGGCTTCCCAGCGGAAGAATCGCCCCAACCCGCCAAGCGCAAACACCTCTGCAATCGCAAAATCGTAGCTGGCGCCGATCCCGAGCGTCACATCCATGTCGGCGCGGTCCGAATCGGGATCGAACGCACCATCCAAGTCGAGGTCCGCCTCCACCTCCCCGCCCACGCCGGCGACACCAAACACGGCGCCCCGCCCCTGTGCCGCTTCGGCCGAACCCGGGAACCAGATGGCGCCGATACCGGTGACCAACGTGACTGCGGACACGGTAACTGCGGGCACAGTAGCTGCGGGCAAAGCGGACAACCCCGAACGGCGCGGGCCGAGACTTCGAAACATGTGCCCGGCATGTTATCGCCCGCCCGGCTCAGGAACAAGGCGCATCGCGCCGAGAAATTCGGCTCTTGGCTACGTGAGGTTCAAACCGCCGTCGCACAGAATGATCTCGCCCGTCAGGTAGTTGCTCCCGACGACCATCGCCGCGACGTGGGCCACGTCTTCGGGCCGCGCCTGACGACCCATCGGAGATCTCTCCGCCCACAACTTGCGCGCCGCCACCCAATCCCGACTCATGGGCGTGTCCACCAACCCGGGTGCGATGGCGTTGACCCGAATGCGCGGCCCCAACGTCAGGGCAAGCAGACGCGTCATGTGGTTCAGCGCCGCCTTGCCGACCGCATAGGGTATCGAAGCACCTTTGGGTCGAACCCCCGCGTGCGAGCTGATGTTGAGCACGCAACTCGGCACGGTGTCCGTCGCCGTCGCTTCCAATGCTGGCTGCGCCTCGCTGATCAACGTCCACGGCGCAATCAGATTGACTTCGTTCAGTTGGCGCCACAACTCCGGCGTCGCACCTTTCAAATCACCGTGAGGGACGATGCACGTCGCGGCAGCATTGTTGACCAACACATCCAGCCGGCCGTGCCGCTCCAGCACCGCCTGAACGAGTCGTCGAGCCTGACTTTGATCGGACAGATCTGCCCGGGTGTACGACGCGCCCGGCAGCGACTCTGCCAACCGTGCGCCTTCCGCGGTGGTCGAACGCGAGTGCAGAGCCAAAGTGAAACCCTCCGCCGCCAGACGCTGGGCGATCGCCAAGCCAATCCCGGAGGTGGATCCAGTCACCAATGCAACTCTATTCTCAGTACCCACGATGCGGTTCCAGCGCCCCATCCCCGTTCCGTTACTGGGATCGGTGGGGAGCAGGCTACCGCAGCAGCCGACCACATCCAAGCACCGACATCGGAGGCATCAAATTGCCGCGCACCTCGCTGTCTTCTGGCGGAAACCTCGCCGCCATCGGCCGCGCGCACGCTCTGCCCAGGAAGAGGCACGACATGGATCGACTTTGGTATTTCATCGGTGGAACAGACGGCCAGTTTCGCATCACCAGGACTCGCGCGGTGATCGGTCAACCGCTCCCCGATGCGCCACGCCTGCTCGTCACCCAGCACGCTGCGGCCCCGTTGAGCGCCGCCTTCAGTTTCCGAGGTGTCACGAGCAACGAACGCTACGTCACCAAGGACGAGCGCGCCACGCTGATCGCCAAGCAGACGCCCCTCGGTAGGGCCGAGGCCGTCACAGGCGCACTCATCCCCATCAAGAAGAGTAGCGCGTGGTGGGCTCTCGCCCAAGACGAACGCCGCGCCATCATCGAGGAGCGCTCGCAACACATCGCCGTGGGCCTTCGCGCCCTGCCCGCGGTGGCTCGCCGTCTTCACCACTGCAGAGATCTCGGCAGCGCCGAACCCTTCGATTTTCTGACGTGGTTCGACTTCGCCCCTGCAGACTCCGGGATCTTCGACGAGTTGTTGGGAGCACTGCGCAGCACTCCGGAGTGGGAATACGTCGAACGCGAGGTGGAGATCCGAGTTGAGCGCGAAAACTGACTCGGCCGAACCGAGTGCCCTCGGTCACCCTACTCGGGCCGCTTGGCACGAAACACCCCACCGAACGCGTCGCGAACGACGGCCGAACACGGTGCGTCGGAGCAGACTGCCAGGGTGAATTCGGAATGGTCGGTATCCAGCGCCCGGACGCCAGTCAACCAAGCGCCATCGATCTCCAGGCAAACACTGGCCAGCACGTCATGGGTGAGGTGCGACGCCTGGTCGAGCATCATCAGAAGTCTTCCCCCCCACGCCTGTGCACGCTCCGCGTCGATGTCCCCGTCGAACGCGATGACCAGACCCTGTGCATCGAAGGCCATGGCGCAGCGCCCGCGAGCCCTTTGCACGACGTACTCGAGCAATGGCTTCCAAACGCTCTCGCCCCAGGCGCCGTCCTCGGGAGGCGTCGGCAGGGGGGGTAGGGTCATCGCGCCAGAACCGTCGTCGGCCTCTCCAGTCGCAGGCGCTACTCGACGCTGAGCAAACGACGCGAACTGGGGACCATCAACTGCGGCGGACAGCTCGCGACGCGCGCCGCGCAATTGGCGACTCAGTTGTCGAGCCGCCTCGAGATCAGAGTAAGAGGCGTTGTGGCCGCTCGGCATGGTCTTGTCGTCCTTTCGTCAGTTCTTCTGCCAATGTCATGACTTCGGCCGCCAGCACGTCGAAGCGTCTGGCTTCGGGAGACGGTGGGCCCGCGAGATACCCGACGGGCACGCCCGCCAGACTCGCCTTGGAGAACACCTCGTTTCTGGGGATTGTGGTGTCGAGAACCCCTTCGAACCCCGACCAAAGCTCGGTCATCACGCTCAGCGACGCATCGTCTTCACGATTGACCATCGTGGGTAGCAGCCCCAGCAACTCCAACGTCGGGTTGTCAGTCTCGCGAACGCGAGAGATGACGTAGAGCATGCGACCAACCGACCGCAGGCACAGGGCCTCAGCCTGAAACGGAATGAGCACGAGATCCGACACTGCCAGAGCGGCACGCGTGCACGCCCCGACCCCGGAGGGGGTGTCGAGCAAGATGACGTCGAAACGCTCAGCCACATCGTCGACGATGCCGCCGAGCTTTCCGGGTTCGCGCAGGGCGACCTCGAATTCGAACGTCTCGAATGGATCGAGCCGCCCTCGCGGCAGCAGGCTGAGATTGCCCTGTTTGGTTTCCACCAATGCTTCGGTAGCCGTCAGCTGGTCGAGCAGCACCTCAGCCAAGCCCTGATGCTCCGTATCCGGTCGCGCCAGCGAATGCCCGATGCCCCCCTGCGGGTCCAAGTCGCACAGCAAGACCCGGCGCGACCGCTCTGCCAGCGCCAAGGCCAAGTTGAGGGCGACTGTCGTCTTTCCCACGCCACCCTTTTCACTCGCTATCGCAATGCAAATACTCATCCTACGCCCTCTTCCGTCACCTCGTTCGCATCCGTTCCGTACCCCAGTTCGTGCAGACGCTTGATGTTGGCCTTGAGCCGCGGATCGTCCGGAAATATCGCCCCCGCCCGCTCGAATACCTCGAGAGCCGCCTGGTAATTTTTCGCAAACATCGCGTCGAGGCCCTCGTCCCACAACGCGTTGAAAGCGTGTTGCTGCTCGCTGAGCGGCTCCTCTCGTTCGTCGTCCGCCTCCCCAATACGCGGCTCAGGCCGCCCCTCGCCAGCGCCGTCACCGTCATCGAAGGCGCTCTCGAATCGCGCATCGTCGTTTGCTTCGACCGCAGACATCTCCTGACTACGTCGCGTCTCGTCGACGACACGCGCCGCTTCCATCAACAGATACTCCCAGCCCCCATCCAATTCGCGCTGCGGCGGATCGCCCAACAACCGGCGACACCTGACGAGAGCACCGTCCTCGAAAGTGAGTCGTCCCAATGCAGCCAAACCCCGTCCGTGGTCGTCCTTGGCACTGAGGATCTCGCCCGAGGAAATGACGACCTCGCCGACGATATTTCCGTCCTTCTCCACCTCGATCATCACCGAGTGGCGGCCCATGCACGCCAGCTGCAAGTAGTCCGGCACCCCAAAAGGCGACGCCTCCGCCGCGCTATCGTCCCCCAAACGCCGACGCACCACCTGGCGCAGCTCCTCGATGGGCACGGGCTTCTCCAACACTTCGACCGCGGCGTGATGGGGGATCTGCGAACGATAGGCGTTCAGGTAGCCCGAAACGAACACGACTGGCACCTTCAAGTCGCGCCGCCCCAACTCGCCGAGCAACTCCAACCCCGACCGCTCCGGTAGGTCGATGTCGCTGATCACGAGATCAGGCGGCGCCCTGTCGACGATCGTCAGCGCATCGTTCAACGTACCCGCCTCGTAGACCTCCGTTCCCAGCTTGGCAATGCCCCTCGCCACGCTCGACCGCAACACGGTTTCGTCTTCGATGATCAACACACGGTGCATGACGCGGGCTAGCCTTTCATTCCGTCGGAACCCTGAACTTATCGGCGATCAGGTCGACACCACACTGCAGATTCTCACACCAGTTGATGAACTTCTCGACCTTGTCCTTGCCGCGCATGAATCCACCGTGTTGAGGGGCAATGACTTCGACATCGAGCCCGCGAACCATGTTGGCCCAGGCGCGCATCACCGCATTGCCGGCCATGTAGCGCTGGTGAAAGCCCTCCATCTCGCCGACGTGCTGTTCGAAGTCCGCCACCTCGTGACCGCCACCGACGGACGCTCCCAAGTCTCCAGTGTAGAGAATCTTCGAAATCGGATCGTAGATTTGGAAGTTGCCGCACGAGTGCAGGAAGTGGGCGGGCAGAATCGGAAGTTTGCACCCCCCCAAATCGAGGATCATCCCCTCGTCACCGATCGGCTTGAGCCGGTCGATGACCAGTCGATCCAAACCGAAGTGCGGAATGAACCTGACCCACAACTTCGACGCGTACGCAACGGCATCGGTGGTCATCAACCACCCGTTCACTGCGGCGACGATGTCTGGATCCTGATGAGACAGAAACAGGTATTCGAGCTTACCACCCTTGAGCTGGCTCGTCGTTTCCGCCAACACTTTGCTGTACACTTTGTGTCCACCCGGATCGAGGATCATCGCCTTACCAGCGTGGATGATCACGTGCTGATTGGAGGGGATCGACGTCCCTTCTTCGAAGCCTTCGAACAGAACGTTCTTGTGGACACCGTCGTCGAATAAAGTCTGAGTACTCACGTTCTTCCCCCTCAAATTACCTTACAGATCTCTTTCACGGCACGGCCCATATCCAAGAAGATCAGGCCAAGCTTGGCTTCCGCTGACGTCAGCACGAGCAGAACCGTGCCAGGCGCAGCCCGAACCATGACCGTGTACCCTTGGTCACCGCGGATCAGCACCTGTTGAACGTCTCCGCGCTCGAGTTCGGTCGCGGCACGCGTGCCCAGACTCAACAGGGTCGAGCTCATGCCCGCAACTCGCATCTCTTCGATGTGCTGCGGCAAAGCACTGGCAATCATCAGGCCGTCTTCGGAGATGAGCGCGCTTGCCTCGATGTCGGGTGTCCCCGACTGCAGCGCTCTGAGTATGTTGTTCAATTCTTGTACACGGGCCACTCGAATTTCCTCCCTGGGACGCTACGCTCGCACGCCCCTGTTGATGTTCCGTCTGTTGAAGTCGTGTCGTTGGGGTCGCTCGACTGGCACGACGATCTCGATTGTCGTGCCGAGCCCCGGCGCGGAATCGATGGACATCGAGCCGCCCGCTGCGCGCGCTGCACGGTCACACAACGCCAAACCGATGCCCGTACCTCGAGCCTTGGTGGTGAAGAACAGATCACGACACCGCTGAGAGACCTCGGGTGACATGCCTTGGCCGGAGTCTCGGACTGACCACGACAGTTGCTTACCATCTTCGCTGAGACTCGCTCGAATCAGGATTTCTGCACCTGGAGAACAGGCGTGAATCGCATTGGTGAGCATGTTGAACAACATCGCTCGAATCATCGCGACGTCGAATGGCAGCAACGGCATCGGTTGAACGTCGCATTCGATCCGCACGCCGCGCTCCGTAGCCTGACGGGCCAGAACGCTGGCCGTTTGCATCATCGCGTGGTCCACTGCTGCAAACCGCTGAGACTTCAGCTCCCGCCCCACGGATCCGATTCCGTCGAGAGTCAGCCCCATTCGCCGGATCTCGCTCAGAACCGCATGCAGCTCGATGCGCACGGAGTCCTCGTTCGATTCCTCGACGAGCAGCTCTACCGCTGTGGCAATCGCCGCCAGTGGGTTCTTCAACTCGTGGAGTATCGAGGGCAAAACCTCGCTGACCGCCGCCAAACGCATCAAACGGTCACGCTCTTCGCGCAGCCTTTCCCACGCGGTGATGTCTTGAAACACAATCGCATGGTGCGTGGGCGACGCTGGACTGCCGACCGGGGCAACACGGTAGCCGATGATGACATCGGGATCGCGCGGCAAGCGAAGCTTCTGGCGACCTTCCTCGGGAGGAGCGCCCGTGTTCTGCTGGGTCAGCAACTCGTCGAGTGACGCCAACACGTCAGCGACTTCCGCGCCTATCAACGACTCCTTCGCCACGCGTACGATGTTGCAAGCACGCTCGGTCGAGAACACGACTCGCCCGCTCGTATCCACCACGATGACCGCCGCGTCGAGAACGTCGAGCAGTTCGCAGCGTAGATCGATCGTTTCGGACGAGTCCGATTCCGCACTCCGCCGGTATTCGCCATCCTTCGCCACTGCGTGCCGCCTGCCCATACACCGCCCCATCGAATCGGCGGACGTCCTACGTCGCCGAAAGGGCTCCAATCCGCCCCCACTGACAGTTGCGACCAACCGATCAGATTTCTTGAGGAAGTCGCAATGTTTGCGCGATTGGCAACAGCGTCAGCGAACGACGGTTGGCGGCGGCATCGTCCACCAACCCTTGCAGCCCCTCCACGAGCGCGAACCGAAAGGGCCCGCCTCAATCACGGTGCAAAGTCGTCGCGACGCATCTCACCGATCATTTCGAACAGCTGTGAAGTGCTTACGCGCGGGGGAGCGACGTGCGGAGCCAACCAGGGTGCGCAGTCACGCACCGACCCGAATACTCGAAAAGGATAGGGCGCTCGAGCCAACAAGGACACGCTCGCCGTTATCCCACGCAACGTAGCACCTAGAAAGCCGTCGCCTTCGATGACACAGGCCGAAGCACACAAGAACTCCGCCTGGTCACGTGCGACTTCCGATGCCATTGCCCGCTCTGCCCCTCCGACGGAAACGAGCGCGGTGTTGGCGGTGACCACACTGAGGTTCACTCCGCGCAGACCGTACTTCTTCACGACTCGAGGTCCCGCCGCTTTGAGCTGCCGTAGGCGGGCGACGCTGACTCGACCGTCCCAGACGTTGAGAATGACGTTCCGCCACCGCACGAGCACGAAGTCACCCGCTCGCTCCACTACCTCGATGTCGTCCACAGCGCTACTCATCTCCTGACACTGGCAACGGACTGCGTCGGGCGCGATGCAACAGTACGACGTAGGCTACGTCGACGACGAATATCGCCACATAGAGGAAGTTGGTGAAAGCAAACGACGTCTTGTGCGGATGAATGATTGGTAGGAAGAAATAGCATTCGATCGATGTGCATAGCGTGCCGAGCATCTTGAACCAGGCCGCCGCATACGAGATCCCCCGCATACCTCTACGGTCGAGGTACATGAAGATAAACAGAACACTCATCACCAAGTTGATGGCGAACGCCGTGATGAACCCCATCGGGTCATAGAATGTGAGCGTGAACGCCCACTGACCGACAGTACCAGCTACCAACGTGACGAGCACGAGTAGGTGGTAGTGTCGCCTAACCAGCTCGTAGGTCTGCAAGGCACGGCCGTAGATCCACAGTTGCGCGAAAATGACTACGTCGAGCAGAAACCAGATCCGATAGAACCAGCGCCAGAGCGGGATCGGGTTCTCCCAAACGAAGGAACCGAGGAACTCCCAACCGAAGTTCAAGCACAAGGCGAGCAACGGAACCCCGTATGCTTTGTCCTTGTGGCTGCAATAGATGACGAAACCGTAGGCCAAGAACCAGAATACGCAACCGAGCGTACCGATCAGGTTGTAGGCGCTGAAGATGTCGAAAGGCTCACTATCGCCAATGCGGTACAGGTGCTGGCCGAACATCTCGTCCCTCACTCCGCTGCGTCCGCCGTGACCTTTGGCTTCGGTACCCCCCAGCTTTCCCCGAGCCACTCGGGGATCTCGAACGGCGCGCGGTGGCCCCCTCGTTCCACCTGAAGCATGCCGTCGATGAAGGCCAGGCTCACTTTCCGCATGCTGCGACGCGCGACGTTGTCGCGCAGCCCGAACGTCCAGAACAATCCGCTGACGCCGACCATCAGGCGAACGATCCAAGCAGTCCAGTTTTGCTTGGGTACTCCCAACAGTTTGGTTACATCACGTCCCCCAAACGGATCTTTGCGCAAGAAGTGATGAATGAGCGCCACCGGAATACCGTCCAACGCCGTTCCGGGCACGAGCCGCTCCATCCCGTCGAGCAATGCTCTTGCCATGGCAGCGCCTTCGGGAGAGGCAGCGACCTGCCTCGAATAGATCAACTTGGTGAGCGCCGCCGCCTCTTGAACGTCTCTGGGCAATAGTTCCGGCACGACTCCCATCAAGCGCCCGATCGTCAACCACGCGTACAAGTAGGCTTCGCGCTGCTCTTCACTGAGTCGAAGATTGAGCTTCTCGAGACCGTCCAGAACGATGAACGAGAATGTCATCAGCGTACCGGCCATGTCTTCTTGGTTGATGGGTACACCATACTCGTCCGGCCAAGGCTGACGAGTATCATGAACGATCAAGTAACGAATGGCCGCATGCATCAGGCGAACCTTCTGGATCGTCCGCAGCCCGACCCCGCCCTCTAGCAGACCTCCTGGACGCATCACGTCCACGACCATCTGAGTGGTTTCGAAAACTCTGCGGATCGGTCGATGGTTCAAGTACCCCGTGCGATAGAGCACCTGAACTCCCTTGCGGGCGGCATACGATGACGGCAACGAATAGAATCCGAGCACCATCAGGATCTCTGGACCGAAGTCCGCGAACACGCCTTCACCTCGAAGCAGGAGCTGCCGGTCAATCGGCGGCAGATCGTCCGACTTGTCGAGGTAGCGTCGAACGACTTCCGGGAGCAGGTCCGGCGGCAATCCGTCGTTCTTCACGAGGACGGTCATCAAATCGTTGACCGCATCGACCTGACCGTCGCGAAATAGCTCCTCGACTACGGAGTCGGCGAGCTCGTCGCCCTGTTCACGCAACCGATCGAGTTGTGCACTACTGAATCGACTCACTCCATACCCCTTCGAAGGTCAGTGCAGCTGCGCTGCGTCCCATTTGTCGATAGCAAGAGCGAACGACGCCCAATTCCGCACGCGCAACTCGTCAATCGCACCACAGATACCCGATCCACCGTCTGACAAGTACATGATGGCAACCACCGACCTGGTCAGGCTACATCCGATTCGCCACCAATTGAAAGCACCTTCCCTGCGAGCCCATCGTCCGCCCTACGTCGCAGTGCTCCGGGCACCTACACGACCTTGTATTGTCCACCCGTTGCGGAAAGTAGAAATCAGCGTTCGACGTGGTGGTCTCTGACGCTCAATTTCGAGGGCAGCAACCTCACGCTGCGAGTGCGACGTGAAGCCACAAAAAAGAAAAACCCCGGAGTCCCGGGGTCTTTCCTCGACCTGGGTTCGCGAACTAGTCAATCCGCGAAGTCGGTCGTCATCGATGTTCGTGCGGCGTGATTACCAGCGCTCACCGCCACCGCCGCCGCCACGACCGCCGCCACGACCGCCGCCACGACCGCCACGACCGCCGCCACGATGGCCACCGCCACCGCCGCCGCCACCGCCACCGCCACCGAAGCCACCGCCTCCACCGCCACCGCGGGGAGCACGTTCCTGAGCTTCGTTTACGGCGAGGGTGCGCCCATCGAGCTGTGCGCCATCCATCTCCTGCATCGCCTTCTGCGCCGAAGCGCTGTCTGCGAAACTCACGAAACCGAAGCCGCGCGAGCGACCCGTGTCCCTATCCGTCATCACCTTGGCATCCTCAACGGTGCCGAAGCGTTCGAACGCTTCCCTAAGCCCCTGATCGTCCGTATTCCAACTGAGGCTGCCTACAAAGAGTCGATTACCCATACTACCTTCGCTATCACGAGCTCGCCCGGCCTCGGCCAGTGCCAACAGCTCGTCTTTCTGTCCATACCGAATCAGGTGCGACGCTTTGTGAAAGACCGCTGCGCAGCGTCCTGAACTGGCGAGCACGTAGCACCGACCAGCTCAGAAAGCCATCAGGATGTTTCGGGGTTTCGGGCGACCCCCCACCGAAACTCCACACGTACTGGGCGCGCGCTCAGGCCTCAGGCACGTGACCGCCGTTCAGTCAGGGGAAGATCCGCCTCTACCACCATCGGCGGACGCCCTCCACCAACGCTGGGCCGTCACTCCAGACCGCGCGTCCGTGCTCCGCCGCGTCGCGGCCAATTACCCCCACCTGCCCGCTCCGAAAAGGGAAGTCACCGGCATGGCGTCAAATGAGGACGGATCTCTGCCCCCGGCCCAGGCGTCGCCTCGCCGCCGAACCCGGGCAGGCGGCGCTACTCCCGAGCGAATTCAAGGCTGACCGACGGCATCGAGCTCGACCCTCAGAACGCTCTCGACGCCCACTTCGTCCATCAGAGCCCGTCCAAACGCGACACTTTCGTCCTTCATGACCGTGATCGGCAAGTACACGAGGCGTACGTCCGGCGCCTTGCCGACGCCGGGCGCCCCGGTGCGCTCCTCAGCAACGTCGTCATCGGGGCGCAGGGCGGCGTCTGCGATGAGCCACTGTTTGCGGTCGTGGTATTCGACCCAAGCGTGACCGACGGCCATCACTCGCGGTTCGCCCTCGGGCTCGACGACGGCGAGCAGCACCAGCCCGAGCACGATTCGGGCCGAGTAGCCAAAGCGCCGCAGCAGTGCTGCGGTCAGGACTGCGTGCTCCGTACAATCGCCCGATTTGGTCTCCGCGACCCGTGAGGCAATGTCGAAAGCCCGCTGGTACGTCTTGCGCTCGATGTAGTCGCTGACGAACTCGACCACCTGATCGGCGCTGGGGTCGGCATGCCGCTCGGCGAGGCTCGATGCGGCAGTGGCAACTGCAGCTTCGTCGAAATCGACCACGAACGAACTCTGCTTGTTCGACTTACGCGGTCGATCGCGGCTGCCCAGGTGGGACAAGTCAGTCAACTGAAACACGCCGTTGACCAGGGGAACGCCAGCTCGGCGCGTCAACTCACCCAAGTCGTCGTAGCCACGCATCACGTGCAGGCGCACTCGCAAGGCGCGAGCAAATTGCTCGTTGTCCTTCGACGCCGCAGCGACTCCCCCCACCCGCACCGAGCTATCGAGAGGAAATACCGACAGGAACAGGCTCTCTCTCTCGTCGTCAGCGGAGCCCGCCGCTGCTTCGGTTCTCTCTTCGGCTCGCGCCGAAACGTCGTCCATCTGCCCTGAACCCGCAGTCGGGGTTGCCGCGGCGGGAGCGGCTGCACCGGCGCACGCCCAAAGAGCAAGTCCGCTCAACAGCACGAACCAGTGCCCAAACCTGCTCCAGCGCGCGTCCGAGGGTGCGCCGAACGACCTAGCGTCCTTCTCAGTCCGTCCGTGGCCGAGCTGCCTCACAGGTCCCCTTTGGATTCCCAGAGGTCGGATTTCACGGTTCGGGATCCGATGGGCATGAGCACCTGGCCAATCACCCCCTTGTCGTCCGCACGCATGATCACCGCTCGCTGTCCCATGCTCGCCACGACGACCATCGCGCCTTCCTGCGGCGTCACCTCGTAGGTCACCTTGGAAGCCTGCGCCGGATCGATGCCGGGGGTGTACTCCCACTGCTCGAAGGAGGCCTTCTTGGTCTTCGCGGACATCGACTTGATGCGGCGCTCGAGCGCATACGAACCCAGCACGGGTCGCCTCGACTTGAACGTACCGCGAACTTCCTTGTTTTGGATCGTGCCGACGTAGTCGTAGCCACGCTTCGAGCGTTCGATGTCGACGGACAGGTTCGTCTCCCCGTTCTCCGACGTGATGTACTTGCCATCGAGCAGCTTGCCGTCCTTGTCAGTGGTCACGATGCTGACTCGATCCTCGAAGGCCAACTCGCCGGGCCCTTTTGGAACGAAGCTAGCGGAGAGCGAAACGCGCCGGAACTTGCCATCGTCCATCTTGTACGTCGAGTGCTGGGCAAAGCCGACGGGCATGTCGTCCATCGTGACAGCCCAAAGCTCCCCTCGCATCGGCGCGACTTCGTCGCTTTCGTACTTGAAGCTCTTGGCGAACTCGGCCGTCACTCGCATGAACGACTCGGCGAACCCGGGCGCGTCGTGTACACACACGATCGGCAGTTGCGACCTGGGCATCACCATCAGTTTGTAGTCCCCGGCCAGCAACACGCCGTCCTTCTCGACGTGGTAGACGCCGCGGATGCCGAACATCGGTACCAGGCCGTCCTTCTGCAAGCTGTACGGAGACATCGCCTTGAACTGCACGTTCTCTGCGGCCGCCCGAAGCATGGCGTTTGCGGCGCCACCAGAATCGATCGCCTGCTCGTAGACGAAGCAGTGGACTTCCGAATCCCAACCCAGATCTGCAACGACCTCCACGAATTTTCCATGGGCGACCACGGATGGCGGTGACTTTGCCTCCATGTAGGCGCTCCAGGCGCCCGCGCTGACCGGTTGCTTGGAAATGGGGTCCGCCTCGCGCCGGAACTGCGCCTTGACGTCAACCTCTTCGCTGCTTCCTTCCTTTTCAGACTCGGGGCTTTCGGCACCGGCAGCAGCTGCTCCTGCACCACCGCATCCGGTTAACGCCAGTAGTGCCCCGGCCAAAACGACACGACGCCCCAGCCCCGCTGAAGAGTGAAGCCGAAAGGCTGCTACGACGTTTGAGAGAACGATTCCAAGCCCTCGTGAGACGGCACGCATGAACGCGAGTCTAACACAGCTGGGCCGGGGATCCCGGTGCC
>QJWJ01000059.1 GCA_003235365.1 Deltaproteobacteria bacterium | reverse complement strand
GTGCTCGAAGAAGCGCTGCCTCAGCCGTGTGCCGAGCAAACTCCATCAACGCAACTGTTCGTGCTCAGCGCGCGAGATACCGATGCGCTGACTCGCGCGGCATCCAATCTCGCGAAGTACCTGGCGAAGAACACATCCCTTTCGTCGGCCGACGTAGCCTACACGCTGCAAGTCGGCCGCGATGCACTCCCACAACGACTCGGCGTCATCGCAAGAACGACCCGAGAGCTTTGCTCCGAACTGGTCGAGTTTGTGTCTGGGCGTCCCTCCGCGGTCCGAACGGCTCTGGCCCCCCGGGCCCTCACCGTCACACCGGCCGTCGCGACCGAGGACCTTGATACCTTGATGGACACCTGGCTCGGTGGCGCGACCATCGACTGGCAACACATCCATCGTGGTGCTCCGCGAAGGCGAGTCCATCTCCCCGGCTACTCGTTTGCGCGAACGCGGCATTGGGTGGCGCCACACCGCGACGCCGCGCCTCCCGTCACCACGCAAACCGTGGAACCGATCCTACTCCCCCCGGAAGTCGGAGGTATGCCGCGATTGCACCCGACACTCATCGACGGGCGCGCGTCGAAGGCAGGTCTGACTTTCACGAAGACGCTGACCGGCAAGGAGTTCTATCTCGAAGACCACGTCGTCGGAGGAACCCCCGTGATGCCGGGCGTCGTTTATCTCGAAATGGCTCGAGCGGCCGTCGAAGCGGCCTTGAACACTACCGTTCGCGGGGTCGATGGACTGGTCTGGTCCAGCCCGGTGCGCTTCGAAGCCGGTTCTCGAGCGCACGAATTGATCGTCCAGGTCGAGGACGGGGCGTTCCAAATTCGCGACGCCACGGAAGGTGGCGCACTCCACGCACACGGCACTGTGTGGACCGGCGAATCGGAAACTCCCCCAGCGCGCGTCAACCTCGAGGCCGTGCGAGCGCGCTGCTCCCGGGTTCGAAGCGGTGCTGCTTGTTATGAAGCGTTCTCAGAGCTTGGGTTCGCCTACGGACCGAGCTTTCGCGTCATCGAGGAGCTTGCCGAGGGACGGGATGAGGTGCTCGCCACCCTTCGACTCCCTCCGCAGCGTCACTCGGATGCAGATCAGTACGTGTTTCACCCGTCGATGCTCGATGCGGCGCTTCAAACGGCAGGTACGCTCGCCACCTTTGCCGCTGGTCCAACGCCCCCCATACGGTACCTTCCCTTTGCGCTGGATTCGGTTCGCTCATACGAGCGCATGCCCCAGCAGGTCTTCGCCTACGCCACGCCGTCAGCCAGAGCCAAGGCATCCGGAATGCTGTGCTACGACGTCACGCTGGTCGATTCGGCAGGGGAAGTGGTGGCCAAACTTGATGGGTTCACCCTTCGCTCTGTGCCTACCGCAACAGGCATCAACGCGTTCGAGCCACAGTGGACGACCGCGGCGCCGACGGCCAGTAGATTACCCGGCAGAGTTTTGCTCCTCGACGCCGGGTCCCGCGGATCGGACGTGGCCGACGTCTTGAGGCGTCGAGGGCTGGCGGTCGAGCTCGTTGCGCTGCGGCCAGGGATGGACGTCAGTTCAGCGGCAATCGACGGCCTCGAGCCTCACCACGTCGTGCACCTTGCATGGGAAGGACGTGACGCCCATGCGGCAATCGAACACGGCTTCGAAGTGGCGCTGACGTTTCTCCAGAATTGGCAGCGAGAGCGCCGCGACCGGTTGCGCTACCTGTACGTGTACCAAGAGCCCTCCCAGTCGCCTGCTAACGCGGCAATGGCTGCGTTCGCGAGATCCGTACGTCTCGAGCATCCATCCATCGATTTCGGCGTTCTATCGGTCGCAGGGGCGTCGCTACCCGAAGCAGTGCTCGATGAACTCGGTAGCGAAGGGGACGTCGAAGTGCGCATCGACGAACGCGGCAGGGCCAAGCGAGCATGGCGTCGCGTGAACTTGCCCAGTGTTGTCGACGCTTCCACATTCACAGGACCGGGAGCACACGTAATCACTGGCGGCACCGGTGCGCTAGGGCTGCTGCTGGCAGAACACATCCAGGCTTCTCGCCACGCCGCAGGGATCACCACCGGCGGCATCGTCGTCGCGGCTCGCAACGCCCCGAACGCCCCAGCACGAGCACGACTGGACGCCCTGGGGGCCCAATTCGTACAGGCGGACCTCGCCGAGCCTCGCGACGTATACGCTCTAGTGACGAATGCTCGCAGGCTACATGGTTCGGTGAGTGGCGTCCTGCACCTCGCAGGTACTCACAGCGACGCGCTCTTGCAACGCAAGCAGCTCGTCGATGCCCAACGAGTCTTGGCCGCCAAGGTTCACGGTGCTGTGCTACTCGACGAGGCGACACGCGACGAACCGCTGGACTACTTCGTGGCATTCTCGTCGGCAGCGGCTGCGTTCGGCAACGTTGGACAAACGGATTATGCGTTCGCCAACGCGTTCCTCGGCCATTTTGCCCAATGGCGTGAGGCGCAGCGCAAGGCAGGAGGTCGTCGCGGTCGCACGTTTGCACCACAATGGCCTCTTTGGCGCGACGGAGGCATGAAGGTCGACGCCGCGGTGGAGCAATACATGGAGCGGGTGCTCGGCATGCGAGCCTTGAGCACGTCTCCAGCATTCGAGGCGCTGCACCGCGCGCTGGCCGGTGACTGCCCCACTCTGCTACTTGCTCCGGGCGACGCGACACGTACGTGGTCGGCACTCGATGCGACGACGATTCGACACCAACCGAAGGAGGGCGTGCCGCAAAGTTCAACCGACGCGGCGCCACGAACGGAGCGACTCGTCCTGCAACTGTTGTCTGAGGAGCTCAAGCTCCCGCAATCCGAAATCATCACGACCGAACCGCTCGACCGATATGGCGTCGACTCGTTGATCACGATCGGGCTCCTTCGACGGCTGGAAGTGCACTTCGGCCCACTCCCGGCAACGCTCCTGTTCGAGTACGTCACGGTTCGACAGGTTGCCGAACACCTCGCCTCAGCCTTTCCAGAGGCGTCGAGCAAACTGCCGGAGGTAGCCGGTGAAAAGGCTACCCCGACCGAGCGCGAAAACTACGATACGAAGCCAGCGGGTGGAGGACCTACCGAGTCGACACTCGGCTCAGTGTCATCAAAACCACAAAGGGCTCGCCCCGGAGTGGCCGAAGGCAACGTAGCGTCAGAGGTGGTACCAACGCCGGAAGCCGATGATATTGCAATCATCGGTGTCGCCGGTCGTTACCCTGGAGCAAACGACGTCGACGAGTACTGGCACAACCTACGCGAAGGTCGCGACAGCATCGAAGAGATCCCAGCAGAGCGCTGGGCTCACGACCGATTCTACGACGTCGACAAGTCGGTAACCGGGAAGACCTACGGCAAGTGGGGAGGATTCGTTCAGGGCGCGGATCGATTCGACCCGCTCTTCTTCCGTATGTCCCAGATCGAGGCGGAGCATACCGATCCACAGGAGCGAGTCTTCCTCGAAACGGTATGGCACCTCTTGGAAGACGCGGGTTACACGCGCGAGCGACTTCGTGGCACCCGCACGGGTGTGTTCGTCGGCATGATGTACGGGCACTACCAGCTCTACGGAGTGCAAGACGCATTGCGCGGTCAGGGGTTTGCCACTTCGTCGTCCTACGCGTCGGTCGCGAACCGTGTCTCATACTTCTTCGATTTCGACGGCCCAAGCGTGGCACTGGACACGATGTGTTCATCATCGCTCGTCACGATCCATCAAGCATGTCTAGCGATCCGGAACGGCGATTGCGAAGTCGCGGTCGCAGGTGGAGTCAACATCTCCAGCCATCCAGTGAAATTTCTGCAGCTCGCCCAGCGCGGATTTCTTTCCGAAGACGGTCGCTGCCGCAGTTTCGGCGAGGGCGGAACTGGGTATGTCCCCGCGGAAGGTTCCGGCGCCGTACTTCTCAAACGTTTGGGCCACGCCCTGGCCGACCGTGACCGTGTCTTGGCCGTGGTCAAGTCCTCGGCGGTCAATCATGGGGGAGCGGGTGCCGGCTACAGCGTGCCAAACCCCAAGGCGCAGGGGGACCTCGTCAAGGTCGCGCTCACGCGGGCGGGGATGCGGGCTTCCGAGCTCGACTATCTCGAAGCACACGGCACGGGTACGGCCCTCGGCGATCCCATCGAAGTCGCGGGCATGTTGCGCGCGATGAAGGACGACCTCCCCGAGCGTCTGCCGATCGGGTCCGTGAAGTCGAACATCGGGCATGCCGAGTCTGCCGCAGGCATCGCCGCGATCACCAAGGTGCTGATGCAGATGCGTCACGGAGAACTGGCACCATCCCTGCACTCCGAGCAACTCAATCCGAAGATCGACTTCTCGAAGACACCTTTCCACGTGCAACGGGAGCGTGTTGCCTGGCCGCGACGAGTGAGCGCGGGCGGGATCACTCATCCACGCACCGCGGGAGTGAGCTCATTCGGCGCTGGCGGCACCAACGCGCACATCATTCTGCAGGAGTACGTCACGGCCCCCGCCGCCAAAGCGCTCGCATTCGCCCCGCAACTGGCAGTGCTCTCTGCAAAGGATGCCGAGCGTCTCACGCTGCACGCCACGCGGCTTGCAGCACACCTCGACTCGTTGGGCGCCAGTTTGGATCCTCAGCGACCGACCGCAGCAGACATCGCTTGGACGCTCCAAATTGGGCGAGAAGCCATGGAACACCGCGTCGCCGTAGTTTTTGACGACGTTCCGCAACTGGCTGCTCGCCTGAAGGGGTTCGCCTCTG
>QJWJ01000465.1 GCA_003235365.1 Deltaproteobacteria bacterium | reverse complement strand
CTGGCCGATCTGATTGGGCTAGACACGGTGTTGGCGATTGCCGAAGTGTTGCACCGCGAGTTTTCGGATAGCAAGTACAGACCTGCGGTGCTGCTCCGCAACCTCGTGGCGGCCGGGTATCTTGGCGTGAAAACCGGGCGCGGTTTCTACCACTACGACGGCAACAAGCCCACAGGCCCGGCTCTGTAGTACCCCAGCTCAGCAACACCGAGTAGCTGCACCGAGTTCATAGCGGGTCAATCCCCGTGATCACCCGATGCAGCTTCATGATGAAAGCGACGTACAGGGCCAACCCCGCGACGACCGCGATCACGTCGTTGAACCGCCCAGGAGGTGCCGACGGTACGGTGGACGGCGGACGACGCTTCATCGAAATCCGGTCGAGCACGGCCCATACGAGAAACGCCCCAAACAACAACACGTCCGCCAACATACCATTGGCGAGCAAGTGGGCCATCGCCCACAGCTTGACTGCGACGAGCATGGGGTGCTTTGCCATCCGCTTGATTCGCCCGGGTAGGTACACCGAGAGTATCAGCGGAAACACCGGCACCAGCATCAGCAGCGCGACGTGGCGCAACCAAAAGGGCGGCGCGTAGACGATGACCGGCGTGGTCCGAGCTGCCCCATAGCCGAAGACCAGCAACGTCAATCCAACAAGGGCGAGCACGGAGTACCCGCCCTTCCACGCGCCCAACCCGATCTTGTCGATGGTACGCTGGCGCCACCCGGCAGCCACAATCCGGACTGAGTGCACGCCAAAGAACGCCGCGATCCCCAAGAGCAAGACAAGCACGGCCGCATCTTGTCACACTTCGACAACCCACGGGAGATGCTAATCATCACGACCGGTTTCGCAGCCTCACTGCCACGCGCGGCGTGACCGAGGAAGCCCACCCGGCAGCGTGACACGTCAGTCGTCGGCCACGAGCTTGACCCGAGCCAGGCTGAACGCATCGCCCCGCGGGCGGAACGCGGCGCATTGCTCCAAGAGCGGCTTCTCGCTGCCCGCGAAGACACCGCGATCGTAAGTGATCCGGTACGTCGCGTCGCCATCGGTCGCCGCGAGGGCAAACTCCTGGGACCGCAAGGGCTCGAGGGTGATGTCGACCAGCTGAGGGTCAGGCGCGTCGGGGGCTCGCAACGGGGCAGTGATCGTCAGATACTGCGCGACGTCCAACCAGTTGCAGTCCGGCGCGTCGAGCTCGTCCGGAACCCGCTTGCAGAAGGCGCCGGTCACCTCCACCTCGAAAGGTGGGAGCACCCAGGAGCTACGGGGTGAGTTGAACGCAGGCTCACCCACGCCCACCAGGAGAATTGGCTGCTGAGTCGCGCGGTCGCGCACCGCGAACTCACTCGGCGTCAATCGAAAGTCGATGGGCGTGCCGACGTCGACGTCCAGGCGTGACCACACCCGCAACGGCAAGCTGACGTCGATCTGAAAGAGCAGCTCGCCGTTTCGGGTAATCATCAGCCCCTTCGGATACCCGCAGTCCATCTGATCGAACCCTTCGGCATCGGGACACGCGATCGGCTCGATGGGCAGTTCGAGCGGCTCAGTCCACTCGGCGGGGGTCCAATCCAAGTACGGCGGAGGGTTGCCCTCTTCGTCGACCTCGAGCGGCTGAGTGTGATGCAACAGGTTGGCGGTACCGATCGGGAGACGGTTCGAGTCGCATGTGGGCACGCTCACCATACACCCCGCCCAGCGCGCCTCGCACTCACCGACACTCGGGCTGAATCCGTTGCCTCCGCAGCCGGCTTCGGTTGGGTTGCAACTGCACCCCTCATCGACGCACTGCATGCCGTCCCAAGCTACTCCACACGCCATTTGTGAGAGATCAGCTTCGAAGGCTTCACACCCCTCCTCGACCGGTACGTCCCCACCGCAGGTGGGAAGGTCAGACTCGCAAACGTCGTTCGTACTCACATCGTCCAGCGCCTTGACCTCGCACCCCGCCCCGAAAACCCAACACTGCCCGTCCGAGTCCACCTTGGTCGTCGATGCACCGGTGCAAGAAGCGTCCATGGGCATGCACGCGGCGAACACCGAAGGCGTCAAGCACTGGCGCTCAGCGTCGATGCGACTGCCTTCGTAGCTCCCACAGAACGGGTCCTGTGAGCATTGCTGCTCGTCGAACTCCGTGCAGTAGTCGCAATCGCCCGTTCCACAGCCGGGCGTACACTCGAGACCAGCAGACGAGAACGCCGACCCGAGTTGGTCCATCGTGCCTACAGCGGTGACTCGCGCCCCCCCCACATTGCTGGCGGTCACGCCTAGCGTTTCGAACCATTGCGCGACACAAGCCAGCCTGCGTGCGAACTCCGCTTCATCGTCGCCGGCCGGCGGCGACTCGATGCGGCACTCGACGAAGTGGGCACGCCCATCGCTGACCATTCGTTCGCACAGCTCGGGGCGTCCGCCGCACTCGGGTTCCGAGCTGGCCGCGAGAAACTCACAATCGTCCGGGACGTCCTGGGGCTCGTCACCAAACGGCGAGCACTTCACTGGCGCAGGCTTGCACGTTCCCTCCGAATCGCACGCGTAGCTGCCGACATCCAGATCACACGTGCGGTCAGTCGGATCGCAAGGAACGCACGTGTCACCGCACGCCGCGCCGGCACAAGCTTCGATGGGAGCGCCCGGCCCGCCGTCGAGGGACACGCCCGGCGCGGCCACCGCGTCATCCGGTAGGCACACGCCTTCTTCGCAGGAGCTAGCCTCACCGCACTCAGCATCCCGCTCGCACGATTGGGAGCACAAACTCCCCTCGAACTCCTTTGCGCCCCCGCAACTGACTGGCACGCACAACGCGCCGTCACGGACTTCCTGGCAGCCCTTGGCCGACGCACATACTTCCGTGCACACGCCGCACTGACAACTCAAACCGCCGCCACAGTCCGAGTCTTTGCTGCAGCCCTCGAGCCAATGCGTACTACTATCGGTCCCGTCTCCGGAACCCTCGGGCCCTGCCGCGCTTTGGCTTCCACAGCCCGCTGCGAGCATTGCGTACATCGGTGCCAAGAGCATCGTGCCGAAGAGCTTGCAACGATACCCTGTTCGTCGGACCTTCATGGTTCTACCTCATTCCTCGACGGTGTCTGTTAGTCATCTTCCAATCGGTCGACGTCTTGCCCGGCATAGAACGACACCTTCACGACGCGTTCAGGATCGGGTGGATGTTGCTCGTTGTACTGCGCGACGCGGTCCCAAAGCGCCTGAACGCGGGCACGGGTTTCTTTCAGCAACGCGTAAACGTCTGCCTCGTGTGGATGGCCCGCAGTCACGCTGAACGTGAATGTCGACCCACCGATCAGCCCTGAATCCGTACTCGGGTCGAAGCCGATCTTCACCTTGTGAGCGATCGCTTTGGCCACCGTGCGAAAGTGGTCGAGGACGGCGCTCTCCCACCCTTGCTCCGCACCGACCGGCACGACGACGTTGCTCGAACGCAGCATCTGACCGTCACGACGCAAACGCCGCGACGCCACCAGGTCAGCAACGATCGCCTCCACCTGCTCCGGTTCAATCCCGAGCAAATGCCCCAAGTCTGATTCGTTCTGCGCCTCTTTGCGATAAACCAGCAGCCACGCCACGTTGGCAAGCGCCTCGTGATCGTGTCGTCGTCGAACCAGTCGTTGCACGTCCTCACTCGTAGGGCCGAAGACCGTGGCGTCGCCGCTCCCGGTCGTGAACACCAGACCGCTACGCACCAGGTCGTTGAGTACCGCCACCACGTCGCGTTCGCCGTCGTAGCTGAAACGCTCGATGACCCGCGCCCGCGTCGGAGACTCGTCGATCACCAGTTGCAGCACTGCCTCCCACAGGGTCTTGTCCCGAACGCTCGCGCTCTCGGTCAGCCGCTGCATCTTCTTCTGATACGAGCGCATCGCCAGACCGAACATGTCCGCTACGATCTGCTTTCGAACGCCCTGAGACTCGATTTCCTTGGCGAGGGTGAAGAACACCTGGTCGGCAACGTGGGCCAGCGGAGAACGAACGCCCGAGGCCGTCGACAACTGGGCTATCATCACCGTCGTCTGCCTGACGATGCCGTCGATGAGCAGCTTCAGATGCACGGCAAGCTCCTGGTTCCTTGCAAGCGAGCGTTGTCGAACGGCCAGTGAGGTGTGCTCACGGCGCCCATCCCCCGCGCATGTCCGAGGAGCTTCAGAACTTCGAGGTTCGGATTGCTTTCCCCCATCGCGGCGGTGAAACGCTCGCGACGTGCGAGCTGCCATGAGGGCTCGAGCGCATCCCGAGCGGTTCGCACGCGACGCCCAGCGCGACCCTTCAGCGCCTGCGACGAACGTGCATCTGTACGAAGCGAGTCCATGTGCAGCGTCAGTACTAGCTGCTACCGAAGCGCGGGGCTAGGCGCCCAAAAGTGCGCCATCGCCCAGGCTGCGTGACCAGCCCGGCACGCAACCTCCCGGGAGGGCCCTCACCTCACGGTCGCGCGCTGGCTGGTGCGGAGACCGATGGCGGCGCAAAGTGCGACGGTGCGTCCCCAGCGAGGGAGTGCAGGAACGCGACCAACTGCGCCACGACGGGCGCGTCGAGCTTCACTCCCAATTGTGCTTCAGCCATGACCTCGACCGCCCGCGACAACTCACTCACCGATCCGTCGTGAAAATACGGCGCAGTCAGCGAGACGTTGCGTAACCCCGGCACCTTGAAAACGAACCTGTCCCCTTCGTTGCCGGTCACGTCGAACCGTCCCGCGTCGATCACCGTGCTCGCCGTCAGTGACGCGTAGTCGGCCTTGATCCCAAACTTTCGAAAGGCCTTGCCGCCCAGCAACGGGCCGTCGTGGCAGTTGGCGCAACCGAGTTCGAGGAACGACTGCAATCCCGCCTTCGCTTCGTCTCCGAACGCAGTCGAATCTCCGGCGAGGTACGCATCGAAGGGTGCGGGGGTAGTCAGGGTTCGCTCGTAGGCAGCAATCGCAACGCCCCAGTTCTCGACACTGACCGGCTGTGGGTCGTCGGGGAACGCGGCTCGAAACGACTGCTCGCTGCCGGGCAATGCGCGCAGGGCAGCTTCGGCCTTCTCCGGCGATTCCAGGCCGAAGGAGCCCTTCCCGAGCAAGGCCTTCCGTGCTTGGTCTTCCAACGATTCTCGATCACCGCGCCAGTGCTGGGTGAACTGAAGCCCGGCGTTGTAAACCGATGGCGCATTGCGCGGGTTGTCACGTCCGAAGACGCCTTTCGACTTGGGCAAACCATCCGCGCCCCCGCGCGCTGCAAGGTGGCACGTTCCACACGACACGTTGCCGTCAGCCGAGACCCGTGGCTCGAAGAACAGGGCTCGGCCGAGGCGAACCTTGGGATCATCCGGAAACGCTTGGCTTTCCAGCATGCCAAATCGCTGACTCGCGCGCGCCCGCAGTGGGTCGTCGGGCACGGCACCCGCGCTCATTTGTAGGGATGGGGCCTCCGCAGCGCTCCCCGTCGATGCAGCCACGGACGAAACGGGTGGCTCGTAAGCCGGTGTACCCGGCTCCGGCTGGCCCCCGCTACCCGGACTGCATCCCATCGTCGCAAGCAAGAGCGTACCAACCACGAAGTGTTTCCCGGGAAATCGCGACGTCATCGACGGAGTCTATCCCTCCCCGGCGCCACTGGAAATAGGTACGTGCAGACGGTGAGTCGTGCCGCAAAGCACCGAGTTCGTGAGCGCGGCGCGAGAGAGGTTCGAGGGCCGAGTCGACCACGCAGGTGCTCGCACTCCAGGGTCCGGCGGCGGGCAGCACCCGACACCGAGATGCCGTTCCAAGTGAACACGAGACGACGGCTCCGTGTGCCACAGAGTCGGTTGAAGTCGAACCCGCCCGGGTGCGTTGCGATGGAGCAGCGTTCCTACGACCCGATACCACGACTCGGCGCGGCTCGCCGAGCACCGGCCTTTCCCGCCACGCGCAGGCACGTCGCGACCCTGTCCGTGCGGTAGACCAGGACGTGCGATCTCGGGACAGAGGGCAGATCCAATGCTATGAGCCCGCCCGTGCCCCCCGCCGAGCAGCCGCCTGCTCCCCGCCCAGCGACGCGTCTGCGTCTCGAATACCCCAAAGAGCTGCCGATCTCCGCGCGGGTCGATGATCTGCGACGAGCGTTGACGACGAATCAGGTGGTCATCGTCGCGGGTGCCACCGGTTCAGGCAAGACGACGCAGCTACCGAAGGTTGCACTCGAAGTCCAAGACTCGCGGCAAGCCGAACCGACCCGGGAGAGGGACCCCAAGCGCCCCAGATTGATCGGCATCACCCAACCGAGACGCATTGCAGCGACGAGTGTGGCAGCGCGGGTGGCAAGTGAGCTCGAATGCCCACTCGGCAGTGCTGTGGGTTACCAGATCCGTTTCGAGGAGAAGCTGAGCACCGATACGCGTCTCAAGTTCATGACCGACGGCATCTTGCTCGCAGAGATCCAGGGCGATCCGCTGTTGCGTCGCTACGACACGTTGATCATCGACGAAGCGCACGAACGCAGCTTGACCATCGACTTTCTCCTCGGCTGGCTGAAACGAGTGCTCGAGCGCCGAACGGATCTGAAGGTCGTAATCAGCTCGGCGACCATCGAGACGGATCGCTTCTCCAAGTTCTTTTCCGATGCGCCCGTAGTCTCCGTCGAGGGGCGCACGTTTCCAGTGGACGTGTTGTACGAACCACCTGATCCGGAGCTCGATCTGTCCGAAGCAATCGCCGATGCCGTCTCGACCGTCACCGGCCTCGATCCTCGCGGAGACGTGCTCGTGTTCCTGCCCGGCGAACGGGAAATCGCCGACGCTGAAAGGGTCCTGCGAGGACGACAGCTGCGCCACACGGAAGTCCTGCCACTGTTCGCACGCCTACCATCGAGCGAACAGGCCAAGGTCTTCTCACCGGGACCGGCGCGGCGGGTCATCCTCGCGACCAACGTCGCCGAAACGTCGCTGACAATCCCGGGTATCGTCTACGTGATCGACTCTGGCATCGCACGCCTGTCGCGCTACGACCCGCGAACCGGCACGACGCGCCTGCAGATCGAACGTATCTCCCGCGCCAGTGCCGATCAACGCAAGGGCCGCTGCGGACGAGTGCGCGAGGGTCTGTGCCTCCGACTGTACGAAGAATCCGATTTCGACAGTCGGCAAGCGTTCACGGACCCCGAGATCTCCCGCGTCGGCCTCGCTGGCGTGATCTTGCGTATGAAGGCCGCCCGCCTCGGCGACATCGAAGACTTCCCGTTCCTCGACGCGCCATCGCAACGAGCGATCCACGAAGGGTACCGGGTCCTCGAAGAGCTCAGTGCCCTCGACGGCGAAAGGAAGCTCACGCAGCTGGGCAAACAGCTGGCGCGATTTCCCGTCGACCCACGCGTCGGTCGAATGATCTTGGCCGGCGTCGAACACGGATGCCTCGAAGAAGTACTCGTCGTCGCCTCTGCTCTCGAGATCCAAGACCCACGTGAACGCCCACGCGGCTCCGAGCAAAAGGCCGACGCACAACACCGACGATTCCGCGACGAGAACTCCGATTTCGTCGCCTACCTTCGTT
This sequence comes from Deltaproteobacteria bacterium, assembly GCA_003235365.1. Lineage (GTDB taxonomy): Bacteria > Myxococcota_A > Polyangia > Polyangiales > Polyangiaceae > SZUA-265. Next base: position 7,759 of record QJWJ01000465.1, on the reverse strand, counting down.
TGTGGGATTTGCTGCAGACGGAACGCAAACGCGGCAGCTCTCAGTTTCGACGCACCTGCAAGACGCTGTTCTTGTCTCACGCAAGAGTCCGCGAGTGGCGGGAAGTGCACCGGCAACTCCACGAGGCCGTGCGCGAACTGCGCTTGCCGCGAAGTTCGTCCAGCGAACCACGCGTTGGCAAATCCGCAAGGCGCGACGCGGCGGAGCAGAACCCAGGCAAACGCGGGGCCGGCAACAATCAAGGGCTGCACTTGGCGCTACTGACCGGAATGCTGTCGAGGATCGGTCAGTACGACCCGGAACATCGCGGCTATCGCGGCGCGCGTCAAACGCGGTTCACCTTGCACCCATCCTCCGCCCTGGGCAAGAAGCCGCCCGCCTGGGTAATGGCGTTCGAGTTGGTCGAAACGCACAAGTTGTTCGCACGCAATGCGGCCAAGGTCGACCCGTTGTGGCTGGCCAGCGTCGGCTCACACTTGCTCAAGCGCTCCCATTCCGAGCCACATTGGTCCGAGAAGTCGGCGCGGGCGTCCGTGCGCGAGCACGCGACCCTATATGGCCTGCCGGTGGTGAACGACCGCAGCATCGACTACGCCACGATTGCACCCGGCCGAGCCCGCTTGATGTTCCTCGAACACGCGCTGGTGCGCGGCGAGTGCCAACTGCGGGGCGAGTTTCACGCGCACAATCGCGCCCTACTCGATGAAGTGGCGCGCCTGCGCAACAAAGCGCGGCGCAGTGACATGCTGGCAGACGACGACGCCCTGCTGACCTTCTTCGACGAACGGGTGGCGCGCTCCGTCGTCAATGGCAAGACCTTCGACGACTGGCGACAGAACGCCGAAAAACAGAATCCGAAGCTGCTGTTCTTGTCGCTCGAAGACGTCTTGCTCGGCGAAGAGGCGCTCGTACCCGAAGATTACCCTGACACACTGACCTTGCACGGCGCGAACCTGCGCTTGAGCTACCGTTTCGAGCCCAGCGCCGACGACGACGGCCTCACCCTGCACGTCCCCCTCGCGCTGGCTCCGCGACTGTCCGCGGACGATCTCGACTGGACGATCCCGGCGTGGCACCAGCTGCGGTTCGAAGCGTTGTTCGAGCGGTTGAGCAAATCTCGCAGACGTGAGCTGGGCGATCTCGACGAACTGGCCCGGCACGCCGCAACACGGCTGACTCCCTTCGAAGGACCCATGAAACAACAGCTGTGTGCCGTCGTCCAAGAAGCGACCGGGATACGCCTCACGCCGGATGAGCTGCGGACCGACTTCTTGCCCGGATACCTGCGCCTCAGCTGCGCCGTCATCGACGACAAAGGAAAGACACTCGCCGAAAGCAAAGAACTCGGTCCACTGCTCGAACGCTTCGGTGCCCAGGCGCGCGCGGCGCTCGAGGCGTCCGATCCGGACGGCGAGTGGCAGCGCACAGGGATCACGAGCTGGGACTTCGAAACGTTGCCCGAAAGCGTGACGCGCACCCGACTCGGCAGCCTCGTTCACCTTCACCCAACCCTCGTCGACAACGGCGACAGCGTGGAACTGACGCTCGTCGAATCACTCAGCGATGCCGAGCAGCTGCTGCGAGGCGGCATCCTGCGACTGTTGCGTTTGGCGGTTTCGGCTCGATTGACGCCTATCGTTCGCCGCGTCGGCACACCGCTCAACCTCCGGCCAGGTATGCCCGTGCCACGTCGGGAAGCCGAGGCGTTCGCAGAGCAGGTCGCACAGCGTACCGTGCACGAGGCATTCGACATCTCGAACACGGCGCCACCACGAACGGCAAGCGACTTCGCGCAGCTGCTATCCGAAGGCACTCCGCGACTGGAGCGGGCGGGGGCGAACGTCATTGCAGCGATTGGCCACGCGGCGAGCGAGCTGTCGCAGACGATCGCACTGCTGACGCGGGCGGAAAAGCAACCGAGCGGCAGGGCCGCGGTGCGCGACATGCAGCAGCAGCTTCAAGCACTGTACCCCGCCAACCTGTTGACGAGCGTGCCTCTGGCTCAACTCACCCACTACCCGAGGTACCTGCGAGCGATGAAGGTGCGCTTGGAACGCGCCTTGGTCGACCCACGCAAAGATGCCGGCAAACTGCAGGTGATCCTCCCCGCGTGGCAGGCATTCGTCGGCAAACGCGATCGCGTACACGATCGAGACAAAGCCGAGGCCATTCGTTGGCTGTTCGAAGAAGCGCGCGTCGCGGTGTTCGCCCCCGAGCTCAAGACGCCCTACCCCGTCAACGTCGACGCATTGCCGAGTCTCGTCTCGGCCCTGGCATAGCCGACGCCTTGCGGCACGAACGCATCGCCGCTTCTGCATCGGAGCGCTGGACAACTCTGCGCGGCGTGCCAACTCGACACCACACAGGGCGACGCGTCTCTGACCCGTCGCTGTGAATTCCCCGTACGGCCACACCGCGTAGGAGCCTCGATGGGCGCGCACCTTCTTACCAATCCTCGATCACGAGGCGCGGCATAGCGCACCAAACCGAGCAATGCGATACCAAGTCCTGGCACGGCATTGCAAGTCCAGGAAGTTAACTGCCTTCTCGACTTCCATTCACCCGTGTTCTTCGGTACCCAGCTGAGCACGCAGCTACTCACCGCCACGCACGTCGAGGAAGGCGGCGGCGTGCAGCTCCGGCGACCGACGCGCCGAGATTCGACATGGCACGACGGTTGCCCCAGGCGCTGAACGTCTCGACTAACCCGCAGCAGGAGCCCGAACGGCGATTCGTTTCTCGAGCCACCCTGTTGAACCCACTGGAGGACTTTCGAACATGCATCCGCGTCACAAGTCATTGATGGCTGCCCTGGGCTCACGCGCGCTCTGGCTTACACTCTCGACGATGGCTTTCTCGAGCTGCTCGGACATCGGCGACGTCGAGACCGAGGCCCCCACCGACGTTCCCTACGGCCCCGGCGCTGGTGGAGCACCCGCCCACGACGATCTGGGCGCGGGCGGTTACGCCCCCACCCCCACGACGAAGCTCGGCCCGACCAAACCGGACGATTCGTCGCAATCCGACCCCAGTGCCTCGACTCCAACCGGAGACGACGAGAGCAGCGACACGGACGAGGCCGACCGCCTCGATGGCGGAACGCCGCCAGTCACCCCGACGCCAAAGAGCGATGGGCCGCAGTCGATGGACGCGGCTCCGCCGGATACCCCGACAACCAACCCAGAACCGGAAGGACCGCTGCTCAGTCGCCCCTCGCGCTGCACCAGCATCGATCTGAGCGAAGACGACTCGGTCGTCGCGGCGGTCAATACGGACGCCAATTCGGTGACCTTCTTCTCGGGAGTCAATGGCGCTCAGCTCTCGACGGTACACGTCGGTGAACAGCCCTCGGCGATTGTCGTTCACCCGACGGGTAAGACCGCGTTCGTGGTCAACCGCGGCAGTCGTACGGTGGTGCGAATCGACGACATCGACAAGACCAAACCTCGCATCACTGCAGAGCTCGAAGTCGGTGCCGAACCCGTCTGCGGCGCTCTGAGCCCAGACGGCAGCACTCTGTTCGTGACCGAATGGGCAGAGGGGAACATCGCCGTGATCGATACGGCGAAGCTGAGTCTGGCTCAGCTCATCGACAGCCCCTACAACCCCTACGGACTGACGGTGACGGGAGAGCTGATCCTCGCGACCGAGTTCTTCGGCGATCTGGCGAAGGACGAGGCTGCCCTCGGCGAGGACACCATGTTCGAGGCTGGCGTGGTACGAGTGTTCGAACCGACCAACGGCGATACCAACGTCGCGGGTGCACACTTCGAAGAGACGGATCCGATCACCTTCGCGGCTCGAGACAGCACGTTCCCCGACCCGCTGCTGGACGACACGAACACGACGGTAGGCCCGAACCAACTGCATTCCGTCATGCTCAACGCTGGCAAGGTGTACGTTACGGCGACCGGCACCGCCCCTTTCGGTCCGCCTCGTTTCAACGGCAACGTCTTTCCAATGATCTACGTGGCCGACCTGGAAAAGCGCGAAGAGGACACCGGCGCGCTCGGAACGCAGAACCTGGCGCGCATGGTCGCCGACAACATGGCAGAGGAGGACCGCAACTTTGCGGCGGATTTGCTCGCCATCGACTTCGTGCCCGACACTGCCGTGGGCTACGCCGTGTCGCGCGGTGGCGACATCGTTCAGCGACTGAGGTTCGACGGAGACGGTGTGGAGTTCGGCTCGAAAGCAACCGGCGTGCAGCAGATCGGGCTGAGCTCCGGCGGCAGCTCCTGCCAAGCGCCCACGGGGATTGCGACGTTCCACGCTGGCGGCGGCGCGTGGGTGAACTGCTTCGCCAGTTTCAACATCGCGCGGCTCGACTTCGAAACGCAGTCGACGAAGGCGATCTTCGATTCGGACGAGCCGAACACGTCCGATGCGATCAATCGCGGACGGCGCTTCTTCCATACCGGGCTCAACCGCTGGTCGTCTCAGGCCTGGTCTTCATGCGCATCGTGTCACCCCAATGGGCTCTCCGACAACGTCACGTACCGCTTTCCTGCCGGGCCACGCCAAAGCACCGAGCTCGGTTCGTCGTTTCTGTACGAGAACGGCGCGGTCGTGCAGCGCATCTTCAATTGGACGGGCATCTTCGACGAGATCCACGATTTCGCGGCGAACACGACCCTGGTCCAAGGCGGGGCACGCCCGCTGTTCGAGGGCGCTGACGACGGCTGTGCGGGCAACACGGTCGGTTTCACGGCTGGCTCGGACTTTCCGGGTGGCCTCGACACGCCGATGCAAGACGTCGAAGAAGGGAGCTGCACGCCCGACGACTTCGACGACATGCAAGCGTACGTCGCCTCGATCCGCCCGGCGCGTGGACTCGTCCGTCAGGATCGCGATGCCGTGCAGCGAGGCCGGGAGGCATTCGAAACCGGCGGCTGTCAGAACTGCCACGGGGGCTCCCGCACGACGCTGTCGAGGCTCTTCTTCGAACCTTCCGAGGAGGTCAATACCGCACTCGCATCGACGCCGTTCGCTCCCCCGTCAGGGTGGTTACCAGGCTGGTCGAGCAATCGGGAAAGCCAAATCCAGGTCCAGGATCCCAACGGCGCCACGAAACAAGGGCCCGCGCAGGTCTCCTGCGTGATCCGCCAGGTCGGCACCTTTGGCGTCGGCAGCGATCGCGAGTTGTCCGATGGGATAGAACTGCGCAACGACAACACGACTCGAGCACAGGGTGAGGGGGGTTACAACATTCCGTCGCTGTACGGTCTCGCCGTCGGCGCTCCGTACTTGCACCACGGGGGAGCGGCAACGCTGGAAGACCTGTTCAGCAGTTCCGCGTTCGAAGCGCACTGGCAGGCGGCGAGTGCGAACTTCCTCACTGGCCCCAATGCAGATCAGCAGCGCTCGGACCTGATCAAGTACTTGCTGGCACTAGATTACTACACGCCGAGCACACATCCGCCAGCGCCCGATCCCTACATGGACGGGTGCCCGTCGCATTTCGAAGTCGAGTCACCTACTCCGAACACGGACCCATAATCGGAACGTCCCGCACCAGGCCGGGCTCAACTCGACAAGTCCCACCGTTCGAATCGACACTCCGCCGCGCTTCTCACCGAAGCGCGGCGACCGTCGTTCGTCCTCACGGCTGGTTCGTGTCCAGTCGATACTTCAGGAAGCGACTCCCGGCGTAGTCCACTTCACCAACCAAACTGGCACCGAGACGCTGAAGCCCGCGCAAGTGCTTGCGAGACGGCGGCAACAGGAAGGTCACGAACCCAATCCGTTCGTCAGATCTGGCAAACTCAATCGCCTGCTTCGCAATCCTCATTCCCAATCCGAAGTATTCCGGTTTCAGCACCAAACCGAAATCCCACTCGTCCCCCTCCCTCTGAAAGCCTCCCCAACCGACGTAGATGCCATTGCAGCGAAACGCCCAATGACCGAGGCCATCTCGGTGCCAACACGCCTCCTTGGCTCGGACGAACGCCTCGCACGCCGCAAGATCCCAGCATCCGACGTTCAGGGGCATGTGTTCGGTGACACGCGGTACTCGCATGTGCGCGGCGATTTCGTCGAGCGGAACGTCCGTCAGTCGGACGAAGGTGATCTCGGGGTTGGCAGTGGGCGTCATGGGCGTCCGGAATGGCGGCGGGTTTGCCGAGGTTACGCCAAACCCGCACCAAGGGTTTCCGGGGTCGCACTCTTTTTTCGGCGATGGCCACCCCAGGCCGCCCAACTCGGCGGCCAGTTCAGGGCAGCGACTGCGTCTCGCGCAAGTTCCCGGCGGTGATGTTCCCAGGCTGCGTCCGTTCGAGCATGCGGCCGCCCGCCCACGAGCGACAAGTTCATCCCGCGCTCCCCGAGACTCGCCCGGCTCATTCGGCGAACGCCGAATGGTAGTGCACCGTTCCCGCTACACCGTCGAGCCCCCCGGCCCTCAGCTCGAGCGCCATGAAGTGAGGCGCGGCTTCCGCGACCGGGTAGCGCAATCCCAATCGTTCGGCGGCGACGAAGCCGAACCGTCCGTAGTACCCGGGGTCACCCAGCACCACGACGAAAGGATGGCCAAACAATCTCGCGCGGCGCAGCGCCGCACTGACGAGCTTGGTGCCGAACCCTCGGCGCTGGTATTCGGGTGCCACCGCCAAAGGCGCCAACCCGAGGCCCATCAGCTCGCGATTGCCGTCGATGGTGACCGGCGAAAGCATCACGTGGCCAACGATCGGCCAACGCTGACCAGACTGCGCGGGTGGAATCTGCGCAACCAGCGAAATCGTATCGTCGCGGGTGGCGCGTACCGCGGCGATCATCTGCGCTTCATCTGGTCTCCCGAACGCCGCCTCCACGACCGCTGCAACCTCTGCTTCGTGCTCGACCCAATCTTCCCATATGCCACAGTCGCTCTCGGCGACGGGTTCGGCGCGAAATCGCCCGAACCACGCGTCGTCCTGCAACGACACCATCAGTCGAGGATGGCCTTTGAGCTCTTGGCACAACTCGGAGACGGCATCGTTGGTCGCAAGCATGCAGCGGCCGAGGTACATGCCATCTCGGGGCACGGTCCCGTACTTGACGAAGTAACAGTCCGCTCGAAGCGACAACGCGTACAGGAGGTCTGCCAACAACACGGCATCGGTAGCGACGATGCAGAGCTTCATTTCGGAATGTGCAGCCTCCCTCCCCAGTGGCCCGAAGCGCGCACGAAACCTGCCAGATGGCACCGCGGTGAACCGCGTATCAACCGGAGCCGTCATCGGGCGCATTGTGCATGATGGCTGATGCAGCACGCCAGCTTTTGTCGGACGCCGACGTGCTTCGAGCCGCCATCACCACCAGTGCTGAGCCGCCTGCCACGATGCCCAAACCGCCGCCAACGAAAACGCGATGCGCGTCTCTCGCGGTGGCCAACTCGCCCACCGGGGGCCGGCGCCGACCCCTTCGATCTTCGACGCACACACCGAACCAGACCTGCGATTCAGGAGGAGCTGCTGGTGACTCGGCGAATGCCGCACGTCGCACGAAGACTGCTCCAACGAACTCGACGTGCTGTCGGATCTCACCGTTCGGGGACTGGCCGCCGAAGCAGCCCTGACTTCCCTCTCCGAGTTTGGGGTCGCCGCGAGCATCGATCGCCTGTACGAGGTGTTCGAGACGACACCGGCGTCGAGCGCCGTCCACACGCTGGCTGCCGAGTTGCTGCGAAGCCGGATTGCAACACCGGGTCGCTCGAGGGCGGTCGACGTTGCATTGGCATTGAGCGACGCGCAAACGTGCCAACAAAAATTGCGCCTACTAC
>QJWJ01000277.1 GCA_003235365.1 Deltaproteobacteria bacterium | reverse complement strand
ACCGAGTGCAGGCCGAACGAAGCAAACGGCAATCGGGTCGCGCTGGGCGACCGGGCTGTGCAGCAGAGCCGGAACGACCTTTGGACACCGACGACGAAACCTGAGCCCGGCGCCGGTCAGCGCAGCGCCCGCGCTGTCAAAGGCGAACGCACGCGGCGATGTCGTCGTTTTTTCCACGACTGCGGCCGCGACGACGAGCGCGCCGCGGGGCCAACGTGGAACGTCGCGCACCGTCGAAACCGCGGCGCAATCACCCCCGGCACTCTGCGGAATTGCACCGTTTGCCCTCTGCAAACCGTCGAGAGGACGACCGGGACGCAGCGCAACACTGACGAAACGGTCAGGTTGGCGATTGCAGAGGAACGCTCTTCAGACGCCTGAACTTTCGTGATATCGGGGACCGGCAATGCCCGAAATCATCGATGTAAGTGCCCGCGAAATCCTCGACTCTCGAGGCAACCCCACCGTCGAAGCAGAGGTACATACCTCCAGCGGCTTCGGTCGTGCCGCCGTCCCCAGTGGTGCCTCGACCGGCGAACACGAGGCCGTCGAGCTGCGCGACGACGACAAGGGTCGCTACCTCGGCAAAGGCGTCACCAAAGCCGTGGAAAACATCAACGCCACCCTCGGGCCGGCGTTGGAAGGCATGGTCGTTCTCGACCAGGTGTCGATCGACCGCACACTGATCGAGATCGACGGCACGGAAAACAAGGGCAAGATGGGCGCAAACGCCATCCTGGCCGTGTCGATGGCGGTCGCTCGCGCAGCAGCCGACACCATCGGGGTTCCGCTGTGGCGTTACCTCGGGGGGGCTCAGGCACGCGTGCTGCCCACGCCGATGATGAACATCCTCAACGGCGGCAGCCACGCCGACAACGGCCTGGAGATCCAGGAGTTCATGGTCATCCCGTTCGGGTTCGACAACTTCTCGGACGCGCTGCGCTGCGGGACAGAGATCTTCCACGCCCTCAAGTCGAATCTCAAGGCAGACAAACTCACCACCGCCGTGGGTGACGAAGGCGGCTTCGCACCGCGCCTGGCCAACAACGAAGAGGCGCTCAAGCGCATCATGGACTCGATCGCGGCCGCGGGTTACGAGCCGGGCAAGCAGGTGGGCATCGCCCTGGACTGCGCGTCCAGCGAGTTCCACAAAGACGGCAAGTACACCTTCGACAAGAAGCAAGTCACCGCCGCCGAGCTGGTCGAGATCTACGCGCAGTACGCGGAGAAGTACCCCATTCTGAGCATCGAGGACGGCCTGGACGAGAACGACTGGGCGGGCTGGAAGACGCTGACCGACAAACTGGGCGATCGGGTTCAATTGGTCGGCGACGATCTCTTCGTCACCAACCGCACCCGTTTGGAAACGGGTATCGAGCGCGGTTGTGCTAACGCGATCCTGATCAAGCTCAACCAGATCGGCACCCTGACCGAGACCCTCGACACGATCCGTATCGGTGCGAACAACGGTTACAACTCGGTCATCTCGCACCGCTCCGGCGAAACCGAAGACTCGTTCATCGCCGATCTCGCAGTCGCGACGAACGCCGGCCAGATCAAGACGGGTAGCTTGAGCCGCAGTGATCGCGTCGCGAAATACAACCAACTGCTTCGCATCGGAGACGAGCTAGGCGAAGCTGCGGTCTACGCTGGCAAGACACCGTTCAAGCGCTGAGACATCAGCTTCACGAGTTCTCGACGCCCGAACACGACGACGTGTTCGGGCGTCGTTGCGTCACCCTTCCTGCACGCGCGTTCGGCCTGGCGCCCGATTTATCCGGTGACGGCGGCGCGTTCCATGAATCTTTCACGTTCGCATCGTCTTCAAGCGGTAAGACATCGCCCATGGCCAAATCGAAGGTTGCGGTGCTGAAGGTCAAACCCGAGTCGATCCTGACGGACATCGAGCGCTTGTGTTCACTCGCCGGCATGGAAGCCGCGATGGACAAAGGCGCCACGACCATCCTCAAGGACAACATCTCGTGGCACTACCCGTTCCCGGGGGCAAACACCACGCCGTGGCAGCTCGAAGGTACGATCCAGGCGTTGCAGCACTCGGGCTTCAACGACATCAGCTGCGTGCAGAACAAGACGGTCGTCACCGACGCGTTCAAAGGTGAAGACCTGAACAACTACGTGCCCTTGTTCAAGAAGTACAACATCCCCGTGTTGTTCAACTTCAAAGACGAGGACATGAAGTGGATCGAGTACCGCCCGAAGGCTCGACTGCACGTGCTGCACGACATTTTCCCCGAAGGGATCCTCATCCCCGACTACTTCTTGGGCAAGAACATCGTCCACCTGCCGACGGTCAAGTGCCACATTTACACGACCACCACTGGCGCCATGAAGAACGCGTTCGGCGGTCTGCTCAACACGAAGCGACACTACACGCACAGCTGGATTCACCGCACGCTGGTCGACTTGCTCGCGATCCAAAAGGAGATCCACTCGGGCCTGTTCGCGATCATGGACGGCACGACCGCCGGCAACGGCCCTGGTCCGCGCACCATGTTCCCGGTGATCAAAGACTACATGCTCGCCAGTGACGATCAGGTCGCCATCGACGCCGTCGCGGCGAAGATGATGGGCTTTGATCCACTGAGCCTCGAGTTCATCAACGTTGCCCACGAAGACGGTCTCGGCGTCGGTGATCCGCGCGACATCGAAATCGTCGGTGACGACATTTCGAACGAGAGCTGGGGCTTCAGCGTCGGCGACAACGGGGCCAGCATGGTCGGCGACTTCATGTGGTTTGGCCCCATGAAGAAGTTCCAGAAACTGTTCTTTCACACGCCGCTGGTCAACGTGTTCATTTTCGGGAGTGAGTTCTATCACGACTACTACCGCTGGCCGCGCAAGGACCGCCAGACCTTCGAGAAGTGGAAGGAAGAGACGCACTGGGGCAGACTGTTCGCCGCATACGAGCGCGGCGAGAGCGAGCGCATCATCTCGCAGAGCGCGGCAGCCAGCCCCGCTCAGTGAGCGTCCGCGGGGTATGTTGCTCGACAACGGCGGGGAGGCGTCTGCAACGGCGGCAGACGCCACCACCGCTTCAGATCGCCGGCCTGCAGGCATTGCAAAGCGCCCAACCAACGTGCGAACACCGACGGCACACGCCGTCGGCGTCGCTGCGTACGCAAGTCAGAACGTCTGCATGGGCTGCGCTGGCTCCTCCAACGTTCGCACAGCGTTGCGCACGCGTTGCAGTCGCCAGATCTACCTTCGCAGCGCTGACCGCAACCGGTGCAATCACCATCCCCGGCATGTCGAGGGCTGAGTCACCCTCCGAGCCCATTCGCTGGCGAGGCTTGGCCGAGAAGCCCCATTGAGCGCGACGCCGAAACCCGCGACGACCGTGCCGCTCCCCGTGACGCGCCTGGACGCCGCTACCCCGCTTTGAGGCGCGTGTCCCGCGTTGATCGAGCAAGGTGATGCGGCGACCGATGACGCCCGGAGACGGCATCCCCCCAAAAACACCAAACATGTTCAGCACCTATCCCCAGCGGCAGCCGGGCCTGTTCGCTCAACATCACGCCCGTGAGCTGTCGAGGCCGAGCACGGTGAGCTCTTCGTCGGACTCGCTGAACGTCATGCGTTCGCCGAGGGCGACAGCAACTCGTTTGAACGGACCGTCGAGGAACAGGCAAGCGTCCTGCATCTTGTTCTGGACGATCACCTTGCGCCGACGATCAGCCACGACGAACTGGGTGAGCTTACACGGACTGCCCCGACCGGTGTACGGCTCGCGCACGACCAACTGAAGCGCTCGCGACGTCAGCGGCAAAACCTCGCCGCCCGCCGAACGGATGGCTCCGGTCGAGCCCGCTGCAGTGCCAACCCAAAGCCCACTCGAACGTTGCTCTTCGCGCTGTCGTCCGTAGCGCAAGATGTAGCGGGACGTGGCAGCAGGGATAGCGTGACAGAACAACGCCTCGTTCAGCACGCGACTGGCGACGACTCGCTTGCCGACCTCGACCCGCATGCGCGTCAGCGTCACCGAATGCAGCCGCCCTTCGAGGGCCTGGCTGAGCATGTCCCGGACGTTGCCGCGACGAGCCGAACAGAAGAAACCAACACTGTGGCTCGGCGAACTGTTGACTCCCAATATGGGCGTGCGCGAGACATTGTGCGACGCGGCGAGCAACGTTCCGTCGCCGCCAACACTCACCACCAAGTCGATCCCGCGCGCGTCGAATTGATTGCCGGCGCCGCGCACGAGCCATGTGGTCGCCCCGAGACGTTCCAGCGTTTCTTCGACGACCTCCAGCGTTCGCTGATGATTGTCGTGAGCCTTCTTCCAACTGCGCACGCTCGGATCCGACCGACGCAGCAGACTTCGGATCCTGGGATCGCGCCCCTCCCGCTCGTAGCGCTCGAGAGCAGTCAACTTGGCAACGATGACGACGTGCGGCTTGCCCATGACTCTCCAAATCGCCGAATGCCCAGTTCCGACTTGGAGTCTGGTAGCAGCCCCGCACGGCACGCGGCAAGCGCATCGTCCAAGCTCAAGGTGACAATCTCGCCATGGGCCTCCAAGGGTGTTCCGTCTTCGGTGGGAACGGACCGCGTGGACGGGTCGACTTCCACCGCGACGAACACTTGGCGCTCGGCGATCACCGCCGGGGAGGGGAACACCGGCGTCCCCAGAACGCCAAACCTCGACGGTTCCACGTCGAACCCGAGTTCCTCGCGGAGTTCGCGCGCCGCGCCCACTCGTACGGCCGCGTCGAAGTCACCCCGCTCTTCGATCAGCCCCGCGGGCAACTCCCACATGTTTGGTCCCCATGGAGCGTCGAACATCGGATCGCCGCCTTCGCTCCGAAACGCCAGGGGTGGGCGCACGCAACTGCGCAGATACAGCCACACCCGCCCGTCCCGCTGGTAGTAGGCAACGATGACGACGGCATCCAGAGCGCGGCGCGTGATCTGGTCGTAGATGAACGCCGGGCTGCGCTCTCCAACCGGGTAGCTCACTCGACAGCGACGGCGTTCGAGCGTCAGGAAGCCGGGCTCGTTGGGATCCAGCGGCGATTCCGTGCAAACGACGATCTCGGGCGGGCGGCGCAGCATTCACCGGTTCTAACCCAGAGCTCGCGTCAGCGCGCTCAACGTGCGCAGAACACGGTCAGCCCCGGCGGTGCCAGATCGACGAGTCGACCCGCGAGCCCCCCCTCCGAGCCTGGACGCCGGACATGGCAACGACGCAGAGGGTCGAAGCCAAAAAAGTGTTCCACCAGACCGGCCCACAGGTCACCGGGGTGGGCTGGGTCACGGGGAACTCCCCCAGACGCGGAGCTCTGCACACGGGATCAGGAATTTCGGCACGATTGCCCCCCTGACCCTCCGTTATCCGACGTCGGCAACCCCGAGGTATGACTTGGCGATCAGGGTTCGAGCTGATTCAACTTCCGACGGACGCTCCTCGGCAACGCCGCGACCGAAAGAGGGCACCTCCCCAACTCGCGCTAGTAGTGGACTTTGTGACAATTCGTCGCCAGTATCGCGCCGCTTTTGGTGCAACGACGCAAAACTGGCACGCGACGTGCTCCTAAGCGCCACGAAACCTCTTAACTCGCCACGAGTTTCTTTGAGTGATTTCCCCCGGAAGGAAACCTTTGACATGTTGAAGTACAAGAACCTTTTCGCACTGATTGCGGTGGGCAGCGCGCTGTCACTGACCGGCTGCGGCGACGACGGTGCCGATGACGACACGATGGTCGACTCGGGCGCGACGGACGACGCAACCGACGACGCGACGGACGATGCAACCGACGACGCGACGGACGATGCAACCGACGACGCGACGGATGATGCAACCGACGACGCGACGGATGATGCAACCGACGACGCGACGGACACCGACGGTGGCATGACCGAAGACGGCGGTGCCATGGGCGACGGCGGTGCCATGGGCGACGGCGGCGCCATGGGCGACGGCGGCGCCATGGGCGACGGCGGCGCCATGGACGATGGCGGCGCCATGGGTGACGGCGGCGCCATGGGCGACGGCGGCGCCATGGGCGACGCTGGCGACGCTGGCTGATCACCCCCGCGTGATGAACTGATGACGGGCGCCCACTGGGCGCCTGTCGCGTTTTGAGCGAGTATCGGCGGACTGATGACGCACGACGCCTGGCTGCTGGACTTGGACGGAACCCTCTACCGAGCGGGCCCCGTCAAACGCGGAATGGCGCTCGAACTGTTGCTCGGCGGATGGGGAGCAATCTCCACCCTTCGACGCTTCCGCCACGAGCACGAACGGCTCCGCGAGTCGCTCGACGAACACGTGGCAAGCCCGTACGCCCTACAGCTGGAACGTGCCGCTGCATCGCTAGGACGGTCAGCTGCAGAGGTCGAAGCGACGGTGCAAACCTGGATGTTTGCTCGCCCCCGCAAGTGGATCAGTCGCTTCACGCGGCACGAACTGGTCGAGGAGGTGCGACTGTTTGCGGCCTCCGGCGGCAAGCTGGCCATCGTCAGCGACTACCCCGCATCCGAGAAGGTGACCGCCGTCAGCGGGCTGCCCGCGATAGAGGTCATCGTCGCCAACGGTGAGTCGGGCGGACCTGGTCGTCTGAAGCCACATCCAGATGGCTACCTCGAAGCGGCGCGACGGCTCGGGGTGAGTCCCGCCGCCTGCTTGGTGATCGGCGATCGCGCCGACGCGGACGGCGAAGCGGCGCGCCGCGCCGGCATGGAGTTTCGCCTGGTATCCTGAGTCCAAGACTCACCAAGCCGAGCAAGTGAGGATGGGCTGACCGAGTCAGGATCTGAAGCGCTGAACGCAGGCTGGCGGTCAGGCGGCGCCGCGCATTTTGGGGGCCCAAACCGTCACGCGATTGCGGCCGCCGCGCTTGGAAACGTACAAGGCTTCGTCAGTGGCCTTGAACAGCGTGTCCCACTCGGTGCCCGCGCCGGGCAGCGTCGCGACGCCGAGTGAGCACGTCACCGACAGGGTGCCTTGGGGCGTGTGAAAGTTGACCGCCGCCAACTCGCTGCGAACGCGTTCGGCGAGCAGCCGAGCACCCTCTTGATCGGTCTCTTCGCAGACGATCACGAACTCTTCGCCGCCGAACCGAGCGACCGCGTCCGTCGACCGTTTCGTCCGACGCAACACGTCTGCGAAGCCCTTGATGACCACATCGCCCACGTCGTGACCGTACTCGTCGTTGACGCGCTTGAAGTGGTCGATGTCGCCGACGATCACGCTCAGCGGCTTGTCGAAACGCTGCGCGGAGCGGATCTTCTGGCGACCAATCTCGATCAGCGCGCGCTTGTTGAGCAGCTGCGTGAGGCCGTCGGTCGTCGCCAAGTCTTCGAGGCGCTTGACCAAGCGGGCGTTGGCCAGCGAAACGGCCACGTGGCGAGCCAGCACCTCGAGTGTAGGGCGAACGGACTCACCAAAAGCGCCGCGACTTTCACTGCCAAGCACGAGCGTGCCGAGCACCGAGTCGTGAACCTTGAGCGGCAAGATGATCAAACTGGGCAAGTCGGGCAGCGGCAGCTCGCCGCTGAACACGACGTGGCGGGACCGGTGATACTCACCGCGGTAGGGCAGCGGGTGCTGGTTCGTCACGACCATCGACACCAAGCCGGTGTTGCTCGAGAACACTTGCCCGACGAGGTCTTCGGCACCGCTGCCGCTGACGGCACAGATCTCGTGAGTGTCGTCCGAACGATGGTGCAGCGTGACGGCAGCGAAATCGAAGCTGGCAAACTGCCGCGCCGATTCCACCCCCGCGCGGATGACCGCCGCCTCGCTGCGCGCCTCTGCGAGACGATCGGCGGCTTGATAAAGCTTGCCCTGTTCGGTTTTCGCGCGTTGCAGTGCGAGGAACAACCGCTCGTTCTCCACGGTCGCCGACATGTACTCGGCGGCGTCCGATAGCAAGGACGGAGCGTGATCCGGCACGCGAAACCCTGGTGCAAACTCCAGGAGCAACACACCGCTCTGACCACTCAAGCCGGTGACGGCAATGGCGGTCACCCCACCACACGCCGTCTGCTCGCCGTACAACGGCATCCGCCCGCGCGCCCTGTCGAGGTGCAGGGACACGGCCTGACCACTGCTCAACGCGGCCGCAAACAGCCCCTCCTTGGTCGAAAATGGCCCTTTCGCAAGCTCTTCGACGGCGCTGGAAGCCTCGCGCAACGTCAACTTCTGCCCATCTGCTCCGAGCCAGTACAAGGCCGCCGTGCGAGCCCCGAGGTTGTGCCGCAGCAGCGAAAGAACGAAGCGCAGCGAGGCCTGCAGGTGATCCAGACTCGAGCGCAGCAAGCGCTCCTCGTCGCCGGGCGGTGCCATCACACCGTCGGCCGCGCCGTCGGCGGCGCTGCGCGGCACGCCGGTCAAACGGTAGTCTCGCGCGGCTTGTTTGATGCGCAACAGCTCACCTTCGAGGTGTTGTTTGGACAGACGTCGCACGCGACGGATCTCGCCGCGGAACACGACCCAGTTGAGGACGGCAAAGACCACCAACAAGCCGGCGTGTACTGCAACCAGAGCGAGGTCGAGGTTCATGCGGTGCGCGATGGCGAGTTCGTGCGCAATCGACAGCGTCAGTGCGCCGGCTGCTGCGGGACTCGCGAAGAAGGCCGCGATGCTCATCATCATCAGGTACGTCAGCGCGTGCCACTGGCCGGTGAAGCCGCCTGGCGACAATTGCACCACGCCGTACACCAACGGCACGACATGCGCTGCAATCTCCACCTCCCGGCGCACCGACTTCGACGGATCGATCCGTCCGAAGCGACGGTACACGCGCCACGACAGAGAACAAGCCAGCGCGCCAGCCACCAGCGTTCCCGCTGGGCTCCGCCAACCATCTGCCGGTAGCAACACCACGGCCACGCCAGCAGCCAAACCGACGGCTGTTCCCAGACCCAGCGTCAAAGCCCGTCGCACGAACAGGGCAATCGCCACGAATGGGTCCATGCCCGGCCCGTAGCAGAGGGCACTGGCACTGGCCCACTTTGTGGTGGGCGCGTTGTGTGCCAAACAGGGAGTGTGACGCTGGGCCTCAGGCTTCAGATCTTGGTGTTGTTGGGGTTGCTACTCGGGCTGGCTTTCGTACCACTCTATTTCGCGATATCGACCTACACCGAGGTCGCCATCGAACGCGCCGCGACGCGTGCCGCGCGGCAATTGGGTAGGTCGACTGCGACGTTTCTGGCCAACACCGACTTGCCGCGATCGGCTGTCGAGAGGACGCTGTTTTCGCAAAGAGAGGCGGGCGAGCGCGTCGTGGCCGCCGCCGTCTACGACGCAAACGGCAGACTTCGCGAACGCTTCGGTACCGACGCGACGGCTGCCGCACTCCCCTCTCATTTCACGCTGCCGGCAAGCGACGGCACGAACGACCCAGGCGGCCAGGGGCAGCTCCAGCGAGTTGCCGTGAGCGCCGAAACCGAGCGGGGCCGAGCGACGGTCCTCATTCAACTCGGCGTCACGGACGCCGCGCCGCTCAATCGCCTGCTCGGTCTGTACATCACGCTGATTGGCCTGGCGTTGTTGCTCGGAGCCCATTTCAGCTTGACCGCATTGATCGTACGTCCGCTCGATCAGATTTCGCGGGCGGCCGGCCGCGTCGCCTCGGCGAATCAACCCCTGCAATTGCCGACGACCCGTTCGACCGAGCTCGCCGCGCTGGGCTCGAGTTTGCAAACGATGACCCAGCGCCTGAAAGACGAAGAGCTCGCGCTGCGTCGCAAGGTCGAAGAGCTCGAACAAGCCCAAGCACAACTGAGCAGCGCCCAGGCACAGTTGGTTCGCTCCGAGCGATTGGCCTCAGTTGGACAGCTCGCAGCCGGGCTGGCCCACGAGGTGGGTAACCCGCTGGCCGCCATGCAGGGCCTGCAGGACCTGATCCTCGATGGTCACTCGAGCAGCGAGCAGCAGCTCGACTTCACGCGACGCATGCGCAAGGAGACCCAGCGCATCAGCCGTATCATCCGCGACCTGCTCGACTTTGCACGACCGGAAACGCAAACCGACACCACCGAGCACGGCGACGTTCGAGCGAGCATCACCGAGACGTTGGCACTGCTCAAACCCCAACCCCGACTGCGCAATGTCGAGTTTTCGCTCGAAATTCCCGAGCAGCTGCCGGCGGTCCACCTCGGTCAGAACCGCCTGATGCAGATCGTGCTCAACTTGGTGCTCAACGCCGCGGACGCCTGTGATGGCAAGGGACGGATCGAACTGCGCGCAGAACTGCGCGGCGCCAACGGCTCCAGTGGTGCCCCCTGCATACGTTTGACCGTGCACGACGACGGTCCTGGCGTGCCACCGGAGATGGTCGATCGGATCTTCGAGCCGTTCGTGTCCACCAAAGAGGTCGGCGAAGGCAGCGGGTTGGGCCTGAGCGTCTGCAAAGGGTTGGTCGAATCGATCGGGGGCAAGCTCGGGCTCGACCCGACTGTCTCGCGCGGCGCTTGTTTCGTCGTCGAACTGCCGGTGCACATGCCCGCGTCGACCTGAGCGGCGGCGCGCCGCGTCGGCATCAATCTAGCCAAGTCTGCAACGAGACCCACCTGAGCCCTCGCAGTGACGCCTCGGCGGCGAGGTCCGAGACGACTTCGCGCGAGGCCAGCGCGGCATCGACGCACAACACGGCGCCGCGACGAACTCCGTGGCGCAGGGCAAAGGCATCGTCGGAGCGACATCGTTTTGGCCACCCGACACTTCCTCCGAGCAGCCCGAAACCTGCCTGTTTCGCTCGTCTGGCCAGGTCGGGAGTGTGCATGCGGCGCTGACTGCGCAGCAGGGGCAAGACTCGCTCTGCCTGGCCGCAGCCTTCTTCGAGGAGCTTCGATGCAGCCTTCAATCGTTCCACACTCGGCAAGCGACGGGTGAGCGCCTCGTCGAGCAGCGCCAACGTGTGCCCAGCCTCCACCAAGCGCTGAAGCGTAGGACGCGAGTTCTCCCGCTCGATCTGCTCCAACGGAACGCAGAAGGTCGCGCTGATGGCCGCAGCATGGAGGCGATTCAGCGCGGAGCGCAATTCCGCTAGAGGGGGGATGCCGTCAAAGGTGAGCACGAGTTCCGGTTCGTCATCCGGTGACTCGAGCAACACCGGGGCAAACATCTGCATCGACGGCCGGCTCAAACCCAACGCGACGAACCCGAGCAAGGCCACCCACACCAACGACAACCACACGCCGGGAAGCGGATCGAGCAGCCAGCTGCGAATGAGCAGGCCCAGGGCCGCGAGGGTGGCGATCCAAAGCGTGACACGCGCCGCGGACATGGCCGTCAGGGGGACGAGCCCGTCGACGCGCCATCCGCGGGGGCGTCGACCTGGGGCGAGGCGGAGGGTCGTTCGCTCGGGGCGGTCACACCAATTCGGCTCAACAGATCGAACGAGCCAACAATGAGCAGCGCGCAGATGCTCAGCGCGACGTACGGCGAATGGCCGGTCGTGGTGTATTGCCCAACTGGCAACTGCACCATCGCCCAACCGCGCAGCGACCAGGCGATCAGCAAACCGAGTAGGGCGGCTGCGGGCACGCGCACCGGAATCCGCTTGCTCGGGTGCGGCGCACCGCGTCGTCCAACCAGCAGCGAGACCAGGATGCCGAAGTACACGGTGATGCTGATCCCTACGACGTCGTCCACGAACGCCGCGCCGAACCCCAAATCGACGGCAAACGCAGCGAACATCGACAGAGCCAAGGCGTGGGCGAGGTTGAACAGCACGGCGCGGGAGTATCGGGCCAAAGCGACGCGTTGTGGGTGGGTTTGTGGCGTGGCACGCCTTTCCGCCCATCGGCCATCCCGTTGCTGAACACCCACCGCACTGTTCGGCTGTTTCGCCCGAGGCCGAGCAGCGCACGTGAATGCAGCGATGGTCGAAGGCCGAGTGATTCCACCGGGATCCTGGGCTTGCCCGAAGCGGCGGTGCCGAAACACGACGCTCTGCGCTGCCCGTTCGGCGGGTGAGCGCCGCCATTCTTGGTTCGGGGGGCGGTTTGCAGTAAGCCGCATGGTCGCGTGCTGTTCAATACTCTGGGCTACGCCAAGTTCTTCGGCCTCGTGTTCGTCGTGACTTGGCTGCTGGTGCAGCGCCGCGGCAGTTTGTGGTTGCCGTGGATCGCGCTGCTGGCCTGCGTGGCGTTCGACCCAGAAACGGCCAAGTCGTTGGCCCCCTGGGCTGTGTGTGCCGGCGCGTTTGCGCTGACCTGGGTTCTCGACCATTTCTCGCGTGCGGCGAGGGTTCGCGCCGCGGCTGCAAACAGCGACGCGCCCGACGAGTCGTCGCACGGCGGGCCCCCTTCGTCGAGCAGCAGCGCCACCGAGCCGCCCACAGGTGGATGGTCCCCCAAAGGCCCAGCGGTCGCCTCGTGGGCACTGGTTGGCAGCGCGGGAGTGAACCTGCTCGCCGTCGACTGGTTGTTGCGCAGCAGCGGCGCTCAGAACCTGCTCTTCGCACTCTTGGGCGGCCTCGGCATTGCAACGCCTGTCGGCGAATGGACGGAAGGGTCCGTCACTCAGCGCGTCGCGTGGGCGGTGGTTACCCTGGCGTGTTTCGCGCTACTGCGCGCCAAGCGCATTCGGCTGCTGTTCTTGCTGGGGGCCAGCTACGTCTTTTACGCTCATTGGGACTATCGCTTCCTGCCGCTGATATTCGGTTCGTCGAGCATAGACTATTGGCTCGGGCGCATGATTGGCCGCGCCGAAGATCCAACGGTACGTAAGCGCTGGCTCGTGGCCACCGTGGTGCTGAACCTGGGCGTACTCGGCTGCTTCAAGTACCTGGGTTTCGGCGTCCAAAGCGCCACCTTGGCGCTGCAGTCCCTGGGCTTCGACGTGCCGCTGCGAACGCTGCAGATCGCGCTGCCCGTGGGTATCAGCTTCTTCACTTTCGAGTCGATGAGCTACGTCATCGACGTCTATCGGCGCGACCTACCGCCGCACGACAGCTATCTCGAATACCTCAGCTTCGTCGCGTTCTTTCCGCATTTGGTGGCGGGCCCAATCGTTCGCCCGCGGGACCTACTTCCCCAACTCGGCGGCGCCCCTCGATTCAGTGCCGCCGAGGGCAGCGAAGGCCTGTACCTGATCGCCTGGGGGCTGCTGAAGAAAGTCGCGATCTCCGATACGCTGGCGCTCAACCTCGTCGATCGGGTGTTCGATGCGCCAACCAGCTATTCGTCCCTCGAGTGCTACGCCGCGGTCGTCGCCTACGCCGTGCAGATCTACTGCGACTTCTCGGGTTACACAGACATCGCGATCGGCTCGGCGCTATTGCTGGGCGTCCGCTTCCCGCTCAACTTCAACGTCCCCTACCAAGCCGTGGACATTCAAGACTTCTGGCGACGCTGGCACATCTCACTGTCCACTTGGTTGCGCGACTACTTGTACATCCCCCTTGGCGGCAACCGCAAAGGACCCGTTCGCACGTACGTGAACCTCATGCTGACGATGCTCCTCGGCGGATTGTGGCATGGAGCGAACTGGACCTTCGTCGCGTGGGGCGGGTTGCACGGCGCGGCCCTCGCCGCTCAGCGCGCGTGGGGTCGAAAAACGCCACCTCGACCCGGCACTCCTCGGCACGTGTTGGGTGTGTTCGTCACGTTCCACTTCGTGTGCCTGGCGTGGGTGTTCTTCCGTTCTGAGAGCTTCGGCAAAGCGTGGACGATGTTGACCCAAGTGGCGGAGCTGACGACACACCATGCAAACCTGCATTGGCGCGTGCTCGCAGTGCTGGCGATCGGGCTGTTGACGCATTGGATGCCGAAGCGGTGGTACCTCGAATGCCGACGGCGGTTCATCGAGCTGCCCGCCATCGGACAGGGCGTGGTACTGTGCGTGGTCGCCCTGGTACTGCGCGAAATGACGAGTGCCGAGGCAGTGCCCTTCGTGTACTTCCAATTCTGACCCTCTTTGCGACCCGATGAGCGACGAGCAACCGCAACAGACCGCCCCAGGCGACGGCAGCGACGGTGAGTCGCGGGAAACGCCAACACGCACGGAGATCCGTGCCAAACAGGTCAGCCTGCTCGACGCCGACGGCCGTGAACGCCCACCGTTCCTATTAGGCTTTCCTCGGGACCCAGAGCTGCGCGAATTGTCCGCAGCCTTCGAGCGCGGAGACTTCGCGTTGGTCCGAAAACGCGCTCTCCAGCTCGCGGAATCGACGCAAGACCAAGCCGTCAAAGCGGCCGCGTTGGAGCTACTCAGGCGGACACAGCCAGACCCACTCGTACAATTGCTGTTGCTGATGGCAATCGGGCTGTTTCTGTTTCTCGTCGGTTGGACGTACATCGCCCATTGAACCCGATGGACGCGGAGACGTCGCGTTGCACAAGTCCAACGACGCCCAGCCCCGCTGCTTGGTGCTTCAGGCCCCGGTCCTCATTCTTCAGTGGCCCAGGTTTGCACCCGCGTCGCTGTCCCCCAGGATCAAGCTCGCACCGACGGTGCGCAGCGCCGTGCAATCGGGGTATCGCTCGTCTTCTTCGGCGATCAACGTCCGTTCGATCGGATTGAAGGACCCACCACTGACGATGATCTTCGCCGCGCCGTTGCTCCAAACGCTACAGCGGATCTCCACCGGCAACCCGGCGTCGGCGTTCGCGGCAACGACAGGGCTGGCATCGATGGGAACGCCGCAGCTCGCCGGGCTGAGCTGAACGCCGTCGCCATCACCCACCACGCAGCACAGAACCTGGTTTTCCGCGCTGTAGCTGCCCATCTCGTACGATTCGGTCACAGACCCACCGAACGTGACATCGATGCGTGTGTCCGCGGGCAGCGACCCCGACAGGGCGCTGACGCGAACGTCGAACGCGGCAACCGTACGTGGACAGACTTCACCGTGATTCGTCGACTCGCCGCGGCAGCCTGACGACGCAATCAACGCGGTCAGCAAGAGCGCGACGACCAGTCGAGTCTTCATGACGCTCCCTGGATAGGGCCACGCGCCAAATAGAACAAGGCCGGAGATCACCGTGACAGGTGATGCTCCGGCCCTGCTGCTGGACCCCAGCTCGTCAACCGCGAAGCCCGTCTGAGGGAGACGAGCTGCGGCTCACGAATCGGCCCGGACGACCGTCAACTTCGATTAGAAGTCGCCGCCGTGCGAGTGCCCGCCCGGCGCGGCGCCACCCTTGTCTTCCTTCGGCTTCTCGGCGACGAGAGCCTCGGTGGTCAGGAGCAGGCCAGCGACGCTGGCAGCGTTCTGCAGTGCGCAGCGCACGACCTTCGTCGGGTCGATGACTCCGTCGGCGATCAGGTCACCGAACTCGCCGGTGCGAGCGTTGTAGCCGTACGAACCCTTACCGTCGCGAACCTTCTGAACGATGATCGACCCCTCTTCGCCGGCATTGGCGGAGATCTGTCGCAACGGCTC
>QJWJ01000357.1 GCA_003235365.1 Deltaproteobacteria bacterium | reverse complement strand
GAGAAGCGCGAGAAGGTAACTCGTTTGGGAGCAAGTATTGGAGCGCCGGCCTCGGCGGACTCGTGAGCACGATCGCCGACGGTATCAAAGGATTCGTTGGCGGTCTGCTCGACCTCCCGCACAGCATCTTCGTCGCGGAGGGTCAGGAGGCTGCGGAGATCGGGTTGACTGCAGTCCACGAGCGAAACCTGCGAGACTACTGCCCATGGCATCCGGGCCACGAGAAGTGTGAAGGCTTGGATGAGTTGAAGAAGGATGGCGGCGGCAACCGTCGGTGCATCGGTGAGCAGTTCGGTTCCCACACCGCGTCGTACCTGACGAGCAATGGGGTTGACATGAGCGTCAACGAAGCCGGCGAGACGATGACGATGTTCGATCGGCTCGACGCTTGCTACTGCGACTTCATGGGCGGCCCGCTCTTTGGCCAGGACTGCCTCAGCCCCGAAGAGCGCAAGCGTCAAGAGTGTGCTGCTCCGCCGCCTGGCCCCGACGATGGACCAGATCCGCAATGTGCCCAATACATGCACAGCGATACGCTCGACCCATCACTGATGGATGCGGCCATCTGCAAGTACGTGCGCCCCGACCCTGATTGCGTCAGCGTGATCGGACCCGACGGCCAGTGCTTGTGCGCCGACCAGTTGCCCCGGGGCGATCTCCAAGGACAAATCGATCAGAAGATCTGCGGTGAAGTGTACTGCGACCCGCTCGGCTCGTCGGCTGCCGAAAACGCGATCTTCGACGTGCGAACCGGCTGCTGCCAGGAAATTCCCAACCAGCCACTGCCCACACCAGGACAACGCCCCTGCCCATTGCCACCGGTTACTCAGTTGCCTTGGGAGAGCTTCGACATCGATGCCCTCGTTCCAGCGCGAATCCGCGACGTGCGCGATCTCACGAACAGCATCACACGAAACGCCGGGCTCGAACGTGACTTGAACTTCTATCGCGCCGGGTACACTAGTGCGATTGGACCGGTCATTCAGCGCGAATCGTTTCCGGTGTTGCAGCAGCTCGATTCGAGTGACGACCGAGTGATGCTCGACGTGGAAGCACTGCGGGCAGTCGACGCGTCGTGCAACAACGACCGCATTCAAGCCTTCTGTACGAGCGACGCCCTCGAGAACCGACTGCTCGGTGAGGTATCTCTCGCGCAGCTCGAGCCCGGCGCATTCGGCGAAGTCCAGATCCCGGTTCGCGCTGAATTGGCGGACGCGTGCCTTCCAAACGGGGGCAGTGGGTCGCGCATCAGCTTTGCCGTCGACAGCTGCGCCAACTCCGAGACGAGAACGGCGCTCGGAGAATTCACGTTCACTCGTCCCGATCTCGGGTGGATCGAAAGCGATCTGGCTCCGGTTTGCCCCGAGCCTGGCGGAGATCGAACCGTCTATCAGTTGAACGTCAGCCCGACGACGACGGCAGAGATCACCGTGGAAGACTGACAATTCGGTTCTGGCGCCATTTACGGCCACGCGATCCTCACCGCTGAAACGCTGAACTCGTAGAGGCTACCCAACTCGAGGATCGTCGTGAGCTCGTCCAGGGCCGTGTTGGGGCGACGCAGCTTGTCACGTCGGCTGGTTCTTGTGCCCGTTTCTCTCCCGCCGTGAGACAAGACGGTACCGTGAACGACGGATAGCCCCAACCCGGTTCCGCCACCCGGCCCTTTCGTCGTGAAGAACGGCTCGAACAAACGGGCGAGGTGCTCGGCCTCAACGCCCGATCCGGTGTCGCAGACCTGTGGAACTAGAAACCTTCCGGGTTCGAGGTCGAAGCCAGTGGCCAGGCATTCGGCTTCATCCATGAATTGGACCTTCGTTCTGAAAGTCAGGCGGCCGCCGTTGAGCATCGCTTGGGCCGCGTTCAATCCCAAGTTGAGCAGCGCGCTTCTCAGCTGCGCCGCAGCGCCGAGCACGACTGCCACTTCGGCGTCCAGAGCGAGATCGATCTCGATGCGTCGGTCGACGGTTCTCTTGAGGAGCTCGGCGGTCTTGCGAACGACGGCGTGGACGGGCGTCATCAGTCGGGCGTCGCCGGGTCCGCAGGCGGCGCGACGGTCCGGGCTCGTTGCGTTTCACCGCGGAAACAGCACCGGCCCGCGGCTCGCCACTCGATTCCACATCGTCGGAGGTGCCAGGCCCGACTCGTCACGTCAGCGAGTACGCGTCGGCTCGAGATGGCCCCCTCCCGCTCGCAATTGGACGCTTCGCTACGCTCCATCCTCAATCATCGCCCTAACCTCACTCTATGGTCAAAGCCTCCAACCCCGACGCGAGTGACGCGTTTGGGGTCCCGGTGGCGTTCTCTTCCGACGGATCACTGCTGGTCGCAGGGGCGACGTTTGAAGAAAGCGCCGCCACGGGCGTCAACGGTAACCAGGCAGACAACTCGGCCACCCCCCGCGCTGGCGCCGTCTACGTCTTTCGGTAGTCGAAGCCGTACGATGATACATACCTAAGGGGCAGGGGTTTTCGTTTGCTCCTTAGGCAAGTGGTCGGCCACCGTCGGTTCCGTCTGTCTGGCAGTACGGATTGCAGTTCGACGACCCCCACCGCTTCAGCGTTGGAACGCGTACACGCTACCCAAGTCGAGGATCGTCGTCAGTTCGTCCAGTGCGGTGTGGCATTCGATGAGGAGCTTCGGATCGGCCAGATCCGCGGGGCGCAGTTCGTCGCGGTAGTGCGTTTCGATCCAGGTTCGAAGCTCGTCGTACAGTGGGCGGTCGAGCACCACACGTGCACCGAGTGCGGCGCGTTGCTCGTCGGTCATCGCGACGCGCAGACGCAGGCACGCCGGTCCGCCGCCGTTGGACATCGATTGACGGACGTCGAGGTACTCGACGCGGGTGACCGGGTTGTCGCCGGCCGCGACTCGCTGCAAGAATCGATGGGCTGCGGCGTTCTGTTCGGCTTCGGTGGGCGCGACGATGCACAGGCCACCGCCGGGCAACGCGACGACTTGAGAGTTGAAGGGGTAACTGCTTACGGCATCGGCGACGGGCAGTTCGGCGGAGGAGGCCAGCTCGTAGCGAAAGCCGTCCCCGAGCCGCTGTTTCAGCGTCTGCAGCAGGGTCGGCGTTTCGAGGAACGCCAGCTCGTGCAGCATCAGAAAGTCGCGGCTACCCACGGCCAGCACGTCGGTGTGAAAGCTGCCCGCGTCGATGCCGTCGGGGTTCTGCTGCCAAAACACGGCGCGGTCCGGCTTCAACTGCAGTAGGCGCGCCACGGCGTGGCTCGCTTGCCGGCTCTGCCGCGCCGGGTGAACTTTGGGGGCAGAGCCCCTGGCGTCGGGGTCGTGGCCCCACGCGAACAGATGCAGGCCCTGACCCCTCGCTTCGAAGCGCGTGTGATTCGCGGCGCCTTCGTCGCCGTATACGGTCGAGCAGGTCAGCGGCGCGTGCACGGCGAAATGTCGCTCGTCGCCGAAGATGCGCCGCAAGACGCTCAGCGTCGTCGGCGCTTCGAGCTGGCGATGGAACATGCTTGCGAGATTGGCGACCACCAAGTGCAGCCGCTCGTCTTCGGTGTCCGGCGACGGGGCGACCGTGGCGGCGTTGGCCGTCCACATCGACGAGGCGCTGGTGCAGCGAGCCAGTAGGGTGGGTGCATCGGCGGCCGCACGCCGGACGACCTCACCGTCGCTGCCCCGAAAACCAAAGGCGCGGAGCGTCGTCACGTCGGGACGCGGCTGGGGCGGTAAGACGGCTTGCGGCACCCCGAGCTGTGCCAGTTGCCACATTTTTTCCAAGCCTTGCAGCGCGGCCTGCTTGGGGCTCGATACCTGGCCACCGTGTTTGAGGCTCGCGGTGTTGCCCAGGGCCAGACCGGCGTAGTTGTGGGTGGGGCCCACCAGGCCGTCGAAGTTGAACTCGGGCAAGCATTCGGCCGCTTCGGTCACCGTGTCGTCCCCCTGCTTGTGACAGCGAGCCGTCTCACAGCGTCTCGGGCTTGCGCGCTGCGCGCACTGCCGCCGAGACCGCGCCGGGGCTGAAACCGACGAGGATCTTGCCGCCGATGTCGATGACGGGGATCGACGCGCCCATACGACCGACAGCGGTGAGCTTCTTGGTCATTTCCGCACGCGCGGCGCGGCTCTCTTCGATGTCCTTCTTGGTGACGTCGACGCCCAGTTTCTTCAAGTAGGCCTCGGCATCGTGGCAGGGCTTGCACCAGCTGGCGCCGTAGATCACCGCGCGCACCTTGGCGTTGAGCCGTTTCTCGGCTTCGTCGGGTTCGCCGGACTTCTTCTTCTTGCTCGGGGCACCCGCGTCGGCGCCCGGCTTGGGAGCCTGGGCTGCAACGATGTCCATGCGCACCTTGCGGCGATCGGCGCCCAGCTCGTTCCATTCGGCGCGGGTCATGGTCTGCACGGCGTATTTGCCGTCCTCGCCTTTGTTGCGCAGGTCAGCGACGTACACGATGCGCCCGGTGCCGTTTGGGTTGGTGGTGACCACGACGCGCACCTTCTCGCGCGACGCTTCGGGCACGTCGCCGGGCTTCTGGGCGACGTGGAAGTCGCCTTTGTCGTCCAGCCAGGTGAGCAGTAGATCTGCCGTGTCGTCGGTCAACTCGAGCGGGGGCAGGGTGTTGCCCTCCGGGGTTTCCGGTGCCGTCTCGGACGGAGTATTCTCGCTCTTTTGCTTGCAGCCGGTGCCGAGATTGGCACAGCACACCACCAGCGCGGCGATGGCCCAGGAGCGTCGAGTTGGAACCGATCCGAAAAATCGCAAACACATGAGAACGCGGAGTATCTAACCGAAAAGCGCGCCGCCGGCATCAT
>QJWJ01000148.1 GCA_003235365.1 Deltaproteobacteria bacterium | reverse complement strand
GAAAGCGCAACCAAGCACAGGGCTCCGTGCTCCAGGTTTCGGTGGAAGAAGTTGGAACCTGGACGGAAGGTCTCTTTGGTGGTCAAGAGCCAGAGATGAAGAACACCGGTTGGAAAGTTGTCATCTGCCCGGAGATCATCGCACAGACATTCGTATTGTTCTGCGCCTAGTTCTGGGTTGAGGGAGTAGCTGTCGGTGCTCGACCGCAGATAGCTGTCGGAAGAATGGACCAGGGTCGCGCGGCCACCGCGTCGGCGAATGGCTTCCGCGACACGTTCAGCAATACCCAAGCTGTCTGCGAAGATCAGCCAGCGCTCACCGCTTTCGACATCGCGTCGGATAGCAGGTGCGGCTTGCCAGTCCCAGCCCCAGAACCATTGGGCGGGATCGTCTATTCGGTCGAGTTCCTCCGGTTCGCGATACGCTGTTTTTGCGTGTTGCTGTGGCTGAGGCAAAGCCTTTCTGTCGACTTTGCCATTGGGGGTGAGCGGTAGTTGTTCGAGGAACACGAAGTGCTGCGGAAGCATGTAGCTCGGCAGCCGTTTGGCGGCCGCTTCCCGCAATGCAGTTGGTGAAGTCGTACTTGCTTCTGACAACACCAGGTAAGCGACGATGCGCTTGTCACCGGGCACGTCCTCTCGCACCATCGTCAGCGCTTCGACTACGTCGGAGTTCTCGCGCAATACCGCGTCGATCTCGCCGAGCTCGATGCGGAACCCCCGAACCTTGACCTGATTGCCAATTCGCCCGACGTACTCCACGTTTCCGTCCGCGCGGAAACGGGCGAGATCCCCGGTTCTGTACAGACGTTCGCTGGGGGTACCCGAAATGGGGTTCGTGATGAACGAGGCTGCGGTCACTTCCGGTCGGTTCAGGTACCCTCGCGCCAGACCCTCACCTCCGAGGAGGATCTCACCCGGTACTCCAACCGGTTGCACAGCCATTTCTGGACTCAGGATGTACAGTTGGGTATTGGCGATCGGCCTGCCAATCGTTTCGGGGCCGCCCGCCTCTCTCAGCATCCACGTCGAGTAGGTCGTGTCCTCGGATGGGCCGTACAGGTCATAAACCTTCTGCACTGTGCCCAGAGCGTAGATACGATCTGACAGGGCCTGCTTGAGCGGCTCTCCAGCAAGGTTGACGACTCGCACGGACTCGGGCACGCCCGAGCGATCCAGCAATTCGGTGATCGCTGAGGGCACCGTGTTGATCAATGTCACCCGCGACTTGGCGCCGAGTGTCGGAAGCGACAACGCGTTCTCGGCGAGTATGACGGTACCCCCGCTGGCCCAAGTTACGAACAACTCGAAAACTGACAAGTCGAAGCACACCGACGTCGATGCGAGTACGCCCGCGAGCTCTTCTGGGGAGAACACGGTTTGCGCCCAGTGCACGAGCGCTACAGCGTTTCGATGCTCGATGGCGACACCTTTGGGGCGCCCCGTCGAACCGGAAGTGTAGATCACGTAGGCCAGGTCGGATGCGGGGACAGCTGGCATTTCCAGGATGGGGTGAGCATCGCTTGCTGGATCAAACTCGTCGAGGTTCAGGCAAACCCGCTCCCCCGCTGGCAGCCGCTCTCGCTGTGCCGTCTCGGTGACGAGCACTCTCGCCTCGCAGTCCTGCAACGTAAACTCCAGGCGCTCAGCAGGATAGGCTGGATCCAATGGAACGTACGCCGCGCCAGACTTGAGAATCCCCAAGAGCCCGATCAGCAGATTCTCGCTTCGAGATAGGCACAAGCCGACAAACGACTCGCGCTCGACGCCCAATGTGCGCAACCGAGTCGCAACTCGGTTCGCGCGTCGGTCCAGTTCGGCGTAGCTCAGACTGCTCTCGCCCGCGACAACGGCAATCCGTTCCCCATTGCGCGCAACCTGTGCTTCCACGAGCGCGTGAAGCGACAGCGATCGATCGTGGTCTAGCTCAGTTCGATTCCACTCGTGGACGATCTTGAAAGACTCCGACTCCGACAGCAGCTGCACTTGCGACAACTGGGTCTCCGGCTCCGCGAGCACCGAGTCCAGGATCCGGACGTAGTGCTGCATGAAGTCGCCCATGGTCGACTCGGTGTACAGGTCAGCCGCGTATTCGACGCCGATGGTCAGCCCTTCGGGCGGCGTCGAGACATCGAGGGTGATGTCCAACGCGGTTCCGTCCGCAGAGTGAAACGTTACCGTCGTATCCAGCCCCGTGAGCGGCAACGAGCCGACTCGAAACGGCAAGAAGTTGAAGAGAACTTGATGCAGTGGGTTTCGGCTCGGATCCGAGCTTTGTCCGACCTGCTCGACGATCTTCTCGAACGCCAAATCACCGCTGAGAAACGCCTTGAGACTACGACCCTGAATGCGCTTGGCGAGATCCACGAACTTCTCAGCCGGATCTAGCTCGGCACGCATGGGCAGCGTGTTCAGTAGGGGACCGAAGATTGCCTTGAAGCGCCGCTGCATGCGGTTGGCAGCGGGTACGCCCACCACGAGATCCCTCTGGTTGGAGTAGCGGTACAGCAAGACGTACAGGGCGGCGAGCAGAACGGTGCTCGGCCAGACCTTGAGCTTCGAGGACAGCTCGCTCAACCTCTCCATGTACCCAGGGAACACACGGGGCTCGACTCGCGCCACACGACCTGTCGGGATCGGCGGACGAGGACGTGCCATCGGCAACTCGACGCTGGGTGGCGCACCTGCCAACGATTGTCGCCAGAACTCAAGCTTCTTCTCGTACTTTGGTCCGGTATATTGCTCCGCTTCCCAAGCCACGAACTCGGACCAGCTCGGAGCCGGTTCGAGCCCAGCCTCGCCCCCACTGTATTCTGCATTGTAGAGTGCGGTGAGCTCTTTGAAGTAGACGTCGTATAGCGCAGCGCCATCGTGCACCACGTGGTGCACGATGATGAGCAACACGTGCTCGTTTTCGGCGCAGCGAACCAACGTCGTCCGCAAGTGCGGCAACTGAGACAAGTCGAGGCGCGCTCGCGCGCGCTGCTGGCGAATGCTGACCAGCTGAGCGTCGCGATCGCCCGGAGGGACGTCACTGATGTCGATGCGCTCGAGTGGTTGTGTCGTGACGTCGTGCAGCGTCGCGGTCAAACCACTGGGGCTCATGCGCAACGTCGTCCGCAGGAGTTCGTGACGCTGAACGAGCGTGTCCAAGCTGCGCTGAAGGGCGCCCTCGTTCAGGCTACCCACCAGGCGAACGCTCACGGCGATGTTCAGGACCTGGTGATCGCTGAAGAAGCTGTGCGTGAAGTAGAAGCCGCGCTGCGACCAGGAGGTCAGCAAGTTCGAAGATGCGCTAGTCATGTGGGTTCAGATCGCTGCGATTCACCGGCATCCGGGCGCCAATCTTTCAGTTCCTTGCGGGACACTTTGCCGCTGTGTGTCTTGGGCAACTCGGTGAGAAACACGACTTCTTTGGGCACCTTGTAGCCCTCGAGTTGCGCTCCGCACAGTTGGCGGATCTCGGACGCACTCGAAGTATGTCCGGGGCGCAGTGCGACGAATGCGCGCAGAGCGCTACCCCAAAGCTCGTCCGGCACCCCGACGACGGCGGCCTCTTGAACTCCCGGTAACCCGTGAAGCACATTTTCGACCTCGACCGGGCTGACCTTCTCGCCGCGAACCTTCACGATGTCGTCCCCACGCGCAACGAAATAGAGGAATCCCTCGGCGTCGGCGCGAAAGTGATCCCCCGTACAGAGCATGCGCTCTCCCGGAACAGGACCTGCCTTGAGTGCGACATCGGTGAGTTCCGGCTGGTTCCAGTAGCCAGCCATCACATGATCACCTCTGACATGCAATACCCCTACCTCGTCGGGATCGGCAACCGTACCGTCCGCTCGCAGCACGAGCACTTCGGTGCCAGGGATCGCTTTGCCCACGGAACCCGGCTTCGACAGCGCCAACTCTGGTTCTAGGTAGCAGACGCGTTTACATTCCGTCTGCCCGTACATCTGGAAGAGCAATGCGTTGGGGAACACTTCCCTCAACTTTGGCACGTAGTGCTCGGGCAACGCGGCCGCAGCGTTCGTCAGTCGCGTGACGGTCGGGAAGCACAAGGGCTTGCGCGCGTGTGCCGCCAGTATGCTGGCGTACATCGTCGGAACGCCAGGGAATACCGTCGCGCCTTGTTGCTCGATTCGGGTAAACACCTGCGCCGGGTACGCGAAGGAGCGTTCGAGCACCAGGGTCGCCCCCAGCATCGCTGCCTGAAGCAATTGGTACAAGCCGTATCCAAAGGCGAAAGGCAGGACGTTCAAGATTCGGTCGTCGCTTCCCAGACGCAGGTACTCCACGACGCTTTCCGTCACGAACAGCATTCCGCGATGGGTCATCATCACGCCCTTGGGTTGCCCAGTGGTACCGGAGGTGTAGACGAGGGACGCGACGTCTCGTGGAATGCAGTTGCTGGGTTGCGGCGTGTTCGTAGCAGCCAGCGCCTCGGTGAAAGGTACCAGGGGCAACTCACGAGCCAGCGTGGGATCGACCGACCCATCACAGATGACGGCTTTGACGTCCGGTGCGCCCTCCAGGGCAGCTTCCAAGTGTCTGAGCAGGTGCGCTTCGGTCAAAACAAGCACAGCACCGCAGTCCTCCAAGATGAACCGGACGCGGTCCGGTCGAGTCTGCGGATTGATGACGACAAACACCGAAGCTGCGAGCGACGCGGCAAAGATGCTTATCGCGCAGGCCATGGAGTTTTCCATATACAGGGCCACGCGATCGCCGCGCTTGACCCCGAGGCGTTGCATCGTCGCCGCAAGTGCACTGACACTTTGTACCAATTCCGAATAGGTG
>QJWJ01000324.1 GCA_003235365.1 Deltaproteobacteria bacterium | reverse complement strand
ATGGCGATCGTGTTGGCTCTGATCACCAAGAGCGTGTGGGCGCTCGTGTTCGGGGCCCTGGCGGAGAACGTCGTCCGTTTGGCGATCACGCACTACTACGGGCGACATGCCCCCGCACGGTTCGCGTGGGATCGAGAGGTGTTGCGCTCGCTCCGTCGTTTCGGAAGCTGGATCTTCCTCAGCTCGGCGGTGACTTTCGCCGCTCAACAGGGCGATCGCCTCGTTCTCGGCAGTCTTCTGACGACGCATCAACTGGGCGTGTACGCCGTCGCCATCACGCTGTCTTCGGCCGTGACGGACGTGGTGGGAACCCTTTCCGGACGAGTTCTGTTCCCTCTGTATTCGATGGTCGGAAAGTTGACGAACGACGACTTGCGCCGCCGTGTGCGAAAGATACGCACGGCACTTGCCGCGCTTTCGCTCCCGCCGGTGTTGGTATTGATCGTTGCGGGAGACGTGATCGTCCACACAGTGTGGGATGTTCGGTACGTAGACGCGGGCTGGATGGTGCAGATCCTGGCGATGGGGGGATGTGTCGCATTGATTGGACAAATCGGACCCATCGAACTCGCTCGCGGCGAATCGTGGATAGGCGCCGTGGTGATGGGTGTGAGCGCTGCCGCGCTCGTGCCATGCCTTGTCGGAGGCTTTCGCATGGGTGGTGAGGTCGGTATCATCATCGGCGTTGCGATCACCAAGGCTCTCGACTACCCGCTTCGAGTTTGGATTGCGCGGCGTTACGGCATCTGGCTGCATTGGCTGGACTTGAGCCTGTTTGCGATTTCTGCGGCCGTCGTCGCACTCGGCTTCTTCGTGCGTCATGCCCTCGGATTTCCCCCGGTCTGGTAGCCGGGATTGGTTTGTCCGTCGACGTGAACTTTGGGTCTCGTGTGCTAGCCTCCGGAGTTTGTAGGAGGACAGGTGAATGATGCGTGTGAACGACTCGGGTCGCGTACTATCACTGCACGGAACTCTCCTCGCGATTGCGCTCCTTCAACCACTGGTGAACGGTTGCAGGGGGGCGACGACCGCAGGGGGAAACAAGCCTGACGCCGGTGGTGATCACGGGGACGCGTCGAAGCCTGCGTCTCGGCCGTCGACGGACGACGAGCCATCGAAGCCTGGACCGAGTCCGGTCGACTCCGAAACGCCGAAACCGAGTCCCGACAGGGACGATGACACGACGCCCGCGCCCAAACCTGGTGGGGGAGGTGCCGCCGACTCTGGGGCTACTGGTCCTTCCAGCAAGCCTCAACCGCAGCCGGAGCCGGACGCGTCGAAGCCGAATGACGGGCCCGCACCTACTCCAAGCGGAAGCTCGCCGACTGACCCTTCAGATCCCCCCAAGCTCGCTGACGAAGAGCTGCTGGTTGCTGGTGGATATGGCGGTCTGCTCATGCGTTCGTCGGATGGCGTCACCTGGGAAACTGCCGAAGATCGCGCGGGCCCAGTCGAGGACGACAACTTTCTGGTGCGCGGGCTCGGTTACGGCGCGGGTGTTTGGGTCGCTGTGGGTGGTGGAAGCAAGGGTTTCACCGCGACCTCTCGCGATGGACTCCACTGGCAGAACGGGGCACGCGAATTCGGCGGTTGGATGGGCGACGTCGGATACGTCAACGGCGTGTTCCTACTGGTGGGCGGCAATGGCGCGCGCTTCCGCTCGCTTGACCTCGGGGAAACCTGGGGCGATCCGGCGCCGTCCGTAGACGCTCACTTTCGTCACATCGCGGCGGGCGAAACTCTCGCCGTGGCGTTGGCCGAGAGCGGGGTCAGCTACACCGAAGATGGCAGCTCCTGGTCGGATTTGGTGACCTTTGGCGGCGGCGTTTCGGACGTCGCCTATGGCAATGGCGTGTTCGTGGTAGTCGGAGGCGGGCGAGCTTTGGTGTCTCGAGACGGGCAGGATTGGAGCGAACACGCACTGGCCGGAGTAGGTGATCACGTCATATTTGCCAGTGGCGAGTTCGTGACGCGTGGCGCTGGGGGCTTCTGGACTTCCAAGGACGGGGAGGAATGGACGCAGAACGCGGGGGATTCGAGCTATTCGCCAGTCGCGTATTTTGCCGGCCTGTTCTTTGCGCCTGCGTCGCCTCCAGCATTGTTCACGTCACCGAGCCTGTCGGGCTGGCAACAAGTCTGGCAAGGGTTGGGCGGCATAGCGGACATGGCTTCGGGTCGACCGACGGCGGAGTAGAGTGTGCCCCATGGAGACCCTCGTGACAGACGCTCTCGCTTCCCTCACGCTCGATCACATCGGGGTTCAGGTGCGTAGCCTCGACAAGGCCATCGAAGAGTTTACGACGCTCTTTGGATACAAGCAGACTACCCAGCCCGTTCTCAACACCGAGCATCGTGTGTGGGTCGTCTTCCTGGAGAAGCCAGGCAGCCTCTCCATCAAGCTGTTCTGCCCCGACGGTGCGGGGGCGCCTCCGGCCCAGAAGCTGCACCATTTGGCGTTCCGTGCGGCCTCCCTAGAACCTGCGATCGACGCGTTGGTGGCAGCGGGCGCGCGACAGATCAAGCCGCCGACGCCGGGTGAGGCGTTCGATGATGAACCCATCGCCTTCATGTTTGCGGGCGGGCTCAACGTGGAGTTGGTGGCGACAGAGAAACGGCGAAACAGGATTGAATAGTCGTTTCCTTGCCGGTGGGTTTTGCGTCGCAACGAGCCGTTTCAGGGTTTGGGCGAGCGGAATTCAGTTGTTTAGGTAGCGCGCCAGCTCTTTGACTACCTGGCGAACGCTTGGTTCGAGCACGAATCCGTCGTGGTCTCCCGGCTTGCTGCCGATTTCGTGAATTCGCAGCTCTCGCACCCAAGGCCTCCAGCCGTTGTCATCGCCAACTTGATCTCGCGCCTGGCTGATGACTCGTCCTCCGCTGACCGTGCAGAACGCGGGCAATGGAGGACGGAGCAGGACGACGGAGCCGTCGTAAAATCGTGGATGGTAGTTGTCCATCGCGGCATCGATGGCAGCGAAGATTCGGGCGGAACGGTAGGCTGCGGGGTCCTTTGAGGCATTGTTGTCCATCCCCAGCCGCTCTCGCACGATGTTGACGAGTTTCTGCCGTTCCCAGGCGTACCGGCTACGCGCCCATTGCGTCAGGTATTCGCGCGGCCCTGCCTTCTTGAGACCGGCGGCATGGTAGCGAACCAAGTCCAACTTGGTGAGTGCGGTTCGTGCGAAGCTTGGCAAGTGCGCGTCGAACATGACTAACTGTTCGATTTCCTCACCCTGTTCCTTCAACTGGCGAGCCATCTCCAGAGCGGTAATCCCTCCGGCGCAGAACCCTCCCAGGAGATATGGGCCCTTCGGTTGCACGCGTCGCAACTCATCCAGGTACGCGGTGGCAGCCTCCTGAAAACTCTCGTGCGGCGCGTCGTTTCCAAGGAGCCCCCTCGCCTGAATCCCGTAGAAGTCTCGCTCGGCGCACAGTTGAGCCATGTGGCGCAAATTCAGGATGTTGCCGAATGCGCCGCCCACCACGAAAAGCGGGGTTGCGGACGGCTGGTTACCGGAATGCAAGCGCACGACATACCTGAACCCGTTCGGTGCTCTGGTCTTCGGCTCGCTATCGCCGGTGCGTGACGTGGCTACCCGCGCTGCGAGAGCCTCGAGCGCGGGGGTTTCGAACAACAGTGACAGGGGAAACGCGACACCGAACTCGTTCTCGATTGCGCTGAAGAGACGAGCAGCCAGAAGCGAGTGTCCTCCCAAATCGAAGAAGTTGTCGCTAGCGCTAACTCGAGGCAGACCGAGGAGGTCTTGCCAAATCGCCGCAAGGCGCAACTCTTCGGGTGTCGACGCTGGGCGAAGGTGCACACGGTCCTCGCCCGACTTGGCGGACTCTGCCAAGCGAGCCGAGTAGGCGGGCAAGTTGACCGTACTTGCGAACGACAGCCCACTCGAGCTCGACGAGAAACGTTCGACCGCGAGTGCCGTGTCGGAGCCCGTGAATCCGAGGCCACCAACGAAGGCGCGATCTCGCTCTACGGCGGTTGTGCCCGCTGGAGGCTGTAACTCCGGGCTAGCTAGCTCGCTGAACGCAAGATACCTCCACCGTGTCGAATCTGACGCGCGTGCGAGTGCAAAAGCGCCGGTGAACTCTGCGATCGCAGCGTCAACGGCGGTGCCCGCATTCGGCAAGACGTTGGACGCGCGATCGAGCACGAGAACGTCTCTGACGTTCAGTGGTTCGAACACTTCCTCGATCACCTGGAGGCGGGCGACTGCCGCGGAAAATGCGGCGTCGAACACCTCCACGGGCGAGCCCGTTGGATGGCTTGGACTTGGATTGGAAAGCGCCAAGACCACTCGGCGAGGGGGACCCAGGTCTCGGGAGACGTTTTGGACCGCCTCGCTCAGTTGTTGCGCGTCAGTGACGTCGACGAGACGGTCTGCGCTCGCGATTGACGGGTCTCTCAACGCTCCGTTCGAGTTGGGCAGGGACACCGTGTGCAGCTGGGCGGTTCGAGCGCCGCTGTCGTGTCGGGTGTAGGCGCCCAACGCCGCTGTTGCAAGTGGGCCGTCCCCGATCACCAACGTAACCCCCGGCGCAATCTCGGGTTCTTTCGCGTCGTGTGCCGGCAGTCGCTTCAGGCGCCGCGCCAAACGCGCGCCGCGGGCGTGGGCAATCACTCCCCCTTCTCCGGAAGCGAGTTCCTGGATTACTTGGTCGGTCAGGGTTCCCAACTCGTTCGCGCTCGTCGTTGCAGACAGCGACAACTCGACGCAGGAGGCAACGACGTCCGATTCCGCGCGGAGTGTCTCGAGCGGTCCGATGACCGCCGCCTTCTCC
>QJWJ01000283.1 GCA_003235365.1 Deltaproteobacteria bacterium | reverse complement strand
GACGCGATCAGCGATGCGGTCAGCGATTGCAGCCGTTTCCGCACGGCTCGGCGTCGGCAAGCCGTGGAAGGTGAGCTGACTATCGTAGCGACTCGCGTTGTCGAGAACGTAGACGCCGTCGAGGTACAAGATGTGGAAGTGCACGTTGAGCCGCAGGGCGGAATCCACGCGCTGCACCGCCCTCCGCACCCACCGGCGGCCCGGATGGGGGCATACCCTGGATAGAGCGTCGGTCTACGGAACCGAAGGTCGTACCGGGCGTGCCGCGCCTTGCTTCAGCGTCGAGCCGGGTTCGCTTCGGATGACGCGGCCTCGCTTCGCTGGCCGCTACCGCGCGGCGCGGATGCGGGAGATGAGCCTCGAGGGCCGTTGGTTCCCCCTGCGGGCGAGTTCGTGGAAGTGGCGGTCGGACTGTTTCATGCCTGTGCAACCCGCCCCGACGGGCGCGTGGAGTGCTGGGGGGAGGGGACGCGTGGGGATTCCGTTCCGCCTTCTGGGCTCTTTCGCGCGGTTGCCGCCGGAGATTCCCACGCCTGCGGCATTCGTCTCGACGGGGAGCTGAGTTGTTGGGGGGACAACGAACGGGGTCAGGGCACCGCTCCGTCGGGCCCCTTCTCACAGGTTGCCATTGGCAGTCACGCCTCGTGCTCTCGGTTGGGCTGCTCTCCCACCAGTCACGCCTGCGGGTTGCGAGAGGACGGCAGTGTCGAGTGTTGGGGTGGCAATACCTGGGGCCAAGCCACTGCACCGGCGGGGACGTTCGTGCAGGTCACGTCCGCGGCCGACTACAGCTGCGCTCTCGATCAGCAGGGGGCAGTGCAGTGTTGGGGCGACGTCCAAGGAGAGCCGCTGCTTCTGTACCCATCAAAGAAGTCACCACACGGCTCCCCCGGGGAGGCGACGCTGCCAACGCCAGCGGCTCGACTGACCCGAACTGACGGTGCTGCCTGCCGCGCTCGGCCCCGACCCCTCGTCGACGTTGCCGCTGCCGGAGCTCGGTTGCTCATCGCCGCCCCCGACGGAGGCGACCATGCCTGTTTCCTCGGTTTCACCGCTACAGGCAACACCGCAAAGCATGGCAAACACAGCCAACAGTCCTCGCATGCAACTACGCTAGCACATCGGCCTGGTGATACGGATCTGGTCGTATCGTAGACAGGTGAACGACTGTTGGAGTGGCGTCTCGAGCATGCGGATGCGGAACCGAGCGATCCTGGGAACCCTCGCTTCACGTCTTCTTTCGGGGCCGGCCGACTTTGCCGAAGCCGATGTGATTGAGCAGGCGCTTGTCCTGAAGTACCGCGCGAGCAATGCCGCTCCATTCGAGGTACCAGTTCCACAGCGCTTGTTCGGCTTCGGCCTCCTTTTGAGGCGCGGGTGCGTCTTCGGGAGCGGTGGGTTCGAACGACTGCAGGCTTTTGAGCAACGCCTTGCCCTCGTCGAGCACGGCGCTCGTCACGCCACGTTCGCGCAGTCGTGCCAAGGCCGCCGGCCCGTGCTCGCGCAGCTTGTCGATACCGCGCTCCAACTGGCGCAGGCGTTCGATCAGCACCGACGTCGACATCACGACATCCGTCCCGCTTTGGCGAGACAGCTTGTGGAACAACCACGCGTGCACGTCGGGAAACGAACGGGCGAGCGCCGCGTCGCACACGACGAACCAGCGGTTCTCCCATTCGTCGAGCAGCCGCAGCGACTCGCTCCAGCGGACGTTCGGCGCCGGTGCTGCCCGGCGCGCCGCTGCGTATGCCTTCAGCAGCCCCCAGCCTCGCTCCCGCTCCTCGTCGGTCATCCCGTAGCGCGACAAAACGCTCTGGATATCGGGGTCATAGAGCCCAGTCAGCAAATCTACCGCCCGATACGCCTTTTCTCCGGCCTTTTGTCGCCCCATGGAAAGGATTCTAGATGATTCTGGAAGAATTCTTACATGAATTATGACGAATATAGTCGGATAAATAATCCAGAGTATTCTTGGATATCACTCAGGATATTGAGTAGAACTGTTTGGAATCTATGCTGATTCATCGTCGTGCCACCGCGGCGTCGAGCACGGCGCCT
Organism: Deltaproteobacteria bacterium; assembly: GCA_003235365.1. Taxonomy (GTDB): domain Bacteria; phylum Myxococcota_A; class Polyangia; order Polyangiales; family Polyangiaceae; genus SZUA-265. Next base: position 60,431 of record QJWJ01000283.1, on the reverse strand, counting down.
ACCCGAACCGCGCCCTGTGTGCGGTGAGTCGAAGAGGCTGGCACTTCACGAGACCTGCGCGGCGAGGTCGCTCTCGTGTTGGGAGCGCGGCCCAACGTGTCGACGCGTGAGGTTGTCAGCGCCGTTCGCTGGCCGCGGCGACCGGCAGGGGATTCGAGCGGCGACCGTTGACGTTCGGATGGTGCGGCGGGGAGGACGCGTGTGGCAGTGACAGGGCCGTCGACATCGCGCCGGGGGCGCGGTGACTTGTTGGGGCGGAAGAACTTTGGGATGCGCTCGCTCGGTTGCTTGCCCGTCGTGGCAGGGAAGCCTGCCAATGCGTGGGGTTTACACGCCATGCACGGCAACGTAGTCGACACGGTGCTGCGGCGTTCACAGGGGGCCAAACCAGGCGGTCGCACCGACGCGTATACTCGAAGAATACGGAATTGTCGCAGAGCCCGCGCTGCGACGTTGTCGGCGGGAATGCACGTCATACTCTCCCACGATGCGAATCAAGTGCCGTCACGCGGTCGTGACCGGGATGATCGGAGCCCTGGGGATGGCGCTGAGTGTTACTGGCTGCAGCAACGCCGAATCCGACGAGGCCGCCACCGCGGACGTCGACTCGCACGACGATGCAGCGCCGAGCGGTGAGGATCCGGCGTCCCCGGGACCGGATCCGCAGTCCGAATCTCCCGCCAGCGAGCCCGCTTCGAACCCGGAAGCCGCCACGCCTGGATCCGCCGCGGGCGCTCCAGACACGCCGGGAGCTGCGAACCTGGATGACTCTGCACAGGAGATGGCGCCTCCGGCCGACGACGACATCGAAGTTCAGGGAGGGGGATCACCCGTCGGCAGCATGGATGCGAGTATGGACGCGGCGAGCGCGAACGACACAGTCGTCGACGACTTCGCTCCCGAGGCGTGCGTTGCCGGCGCGCCGTACGAGAAGTGCGACGATGTCGAGCAGCTGTGTTCGTCGGACGACGGTCGAACCTGCGGTTGCGTGCTGTTCTCGGGTGACCAACGGAGCTGGCAGTGTGAGAACACTTGTCCCGATAGCGTGCCGATGGGCGACTGCGCCGATGCGGAAGGTCTCGTGTGTACCTATGGCGAACAGCTGTGCAATTGCGTCGAGCGCCAACAGAGCGATGGGAGCTCCAGCGTCGCCTGGGAGTGCGGAACTTCCCCCATCACCTACTGTCCTGACTCGCCCCCCGAGACTGGCACTGTTTGCTCGCGGGAGCCCGAGACGACGAGCCCCTGCGTCTATCCAGGAACGGGCGCGCTCGGTGAGGAGTGTCGCTGCACCATCATCGACGGCTCTTCGACTTGGATGTGTTTCGATCGCCTGTGCCCGTTTCACGTCCCGACCGGCTCGTGCTCAACACCCGGCCTGGATTGCGCCTATTCGTTCCCCATCATCGGGCAGTCGGGTGAAGAGCCCCTGCAACGCTGCGAGTGCGTCGCCAATGCCGACTCGGGTGGCCAATGGTTCTGCAACGACCGCCCCATGCCCGAGTGCCCTATCGCGACGGCCGAATCCTTGAACGGAACCTCTTGCGGCGACTACGTCACCACGGTCGACTGTGGCGACACGTCGGGTCGCACGAGCGGGGGCAATTGCAACTGCGCTGCCGACAAGAACTGGATCTGTCTCAGCTCGCAACCACCGATGACCGAGTGACGCGGGCGCTCTAGCGTGCCGAAAAGCGGCGAGTCACTACAAAGTGTGCTCTTCTTCGAGGGCGCGGTGGCTGCCCCCTCTCAACCCTCTCAACCCTCTCAACCCTCTCAACCCTCTCAACCCTCTCAACCCTCTCAACCCTCTCAACCCTCCCGACTCGAGCGGCTGTTCATGGACGTGTTCGGCGTCGGCTGCGTCGCGTTGCTGATCGCGAGCGCCGCGGACACCTTCCTGGTCGCCGCGCGGGCCCAGCAGTTGCTCGCGTTGCTCCCTCTGTATGCGGCGAGCGCCTTTGCTGCCTCGGTGTGGCTCGCGTTCACTGTCACCGCCCTCGCTACCCCTGTGTTGCTCGCGCTGAGCAGCATCGGGCTCACGCCGTTCGGCGCTCCAAACGCTGAGAGGACTCGAGCTGCGGATGCCTCAGTGACTGGTGAGAGTGAACAACGTTTCGGCGGCAGAGTGAAGCAGGGGGCGTTGCTCCGTGTCGCGCTCGGCTGGTTGCTGGGCATGCAGGTCGTCGCGGCGATCGCCCTGCTACTGCTCAAGCCTTGGGATATGGTCGAGCTCTGGCCGTATTGGTTCTTCGCATCCCTTGGCTTGCTCGGCGCTGTGCTGGGGGTGGCGCTCGATCACAAAGGCTCGGCGCGCCTGCACACGGGGGTATTTGCCGCCATCGCCGTCGTGGCTCTCGCCTTCGACGCTTGGGCATTTCGCCGGCTGTACCTGCGCTTGCACGTGGTGTTGTTCTTCGTCGCGACCGTGAGCGGCATGGCCGCAGTCTGGCCGTGGCGAGCAGTGCTGCGACCGTGGCGCCTGCGCGCCCTCGCTCTGCTCGCCCTGTGTCACGGGGCGTTGCTGTGCTATCTGAGCAGTGCACGGCTGCTCGGCGAAACGCGAGGCACGGTGCAGCCCAAGCTGTTCGGTTTCTTGCATGCGGTGCTCGACTTCGATCGCGACGGTCACTCCGCGGTTTTCGGCGGGGGCGACTGCGACGACTTCAACGAGAACCGCCACCCCGGAGCGTGCGAAACCCCGGGCAACCAGCTCGACGACAACTGCAACGCGCTGGTCGATGGCGCGCCCACCCCAATGGCGTCGGCGCTGGCCCCAATGGGGAACGGCGCAGCGCGGAACCGGACAGCGCCGGGTTCGGCGCGGTCCCCGCTACCTGACGTCTACCTGATGATGGTCGACACGTTGCGGGCGGACGGCGGCTCGCAGGGACATTTGCACGACACCCGACGCGTCCGCGCCGAACTCGCTCCAGAGCTCGACGCCTTCTCGAACGGCAGCCTCGACTTCTCTCGCGCGTACACGGCCTATCCGTCGACGTTCCGCGCGATGCTGACGATGCTGCAGTCACGCTGGTGGCGCAACGTCACTGCCGATTCTCCCGGCTTGCTCGGTTGGTTGCGTCGCTTGGGCTACGACACTCAGCTGTGGATCCGCGATCAGCGACCCGTGGAGCGCGACACTGAAGAACCGGTGGTCGGCTTCGATCGCTCCACACAGGATCCGTTCATCATCGAGCATGCGGCCCAGAAGGGGCGCTGGACCGAAGCGCTGGTGGACGCAGCCCTCGCCGAAATGAATCGGGATGGCCCGCCGCGCTTTCGCTGGCTCCACGTGTTGGACCCCCACGCGCCGTTGGTTCACGGCAGCGGCACTGCGCTCGAGCGCTACCAGGCCGAAGTGCGTCGCGTGAGCGGTCAGTTCGGACGACTCCTCGGCGGCTTGAACGCAACGCCGCGCGGGCAAGCCGCGGTCGTGATCTTTCTCGCCGATCACGGCGAAGAATTCGACGACCACGGCGCGCGCTTCCACGGCGCGACGTTGTACGAAGAGAACGTTCGGGTGCCGCTGCTGATGCACTTGCCCGGAGTCGAGCCCCGCCGCATCGACGAGCCGGCATCGCTGCTCGACATCGTCCCGACGCTCGCCGCCTACCTCGGCGTCTCGCCCCTGGCCGAGTGGCAAGGCGTCAATTGGTTACAACCGCCCCCAACGGAACGCGCCGTGTTCACCCAAATCGAACCGGTGCGCGGACTCGGTGGTCAGGGACGGCCAGAGATGCACGCCGTGATCTTCGGCCACCACAAACTCATCGCAAACATCGACGCCAACCTGGTCGAACTGTTCGACCTGAGCACCGACCCCTACGAACGCGACGGCCTCCCCCACGGCGGAGCCGCCGCCATTCGCCAACAGTTGCTCACCACTCTAGCCCACTGGCAAGACGCCCCCGACTGCCGAGCGTTTTGACGAGGTTCAGCTGCGCGCGCAAAGGGCAATCGAACTGTCGAAAGCGACGTGCTGCGAACCTGGAACCCCGGGCCGGGAGTGCCGTTGGGGACGTCGTGACGCGGATCTTGAGCACCAGCGGCACCAGCGTGACCCTATCGCTCCTTCGACGTACCCTGCGCGGAGGCACGAGCACCCAAGAAGACAGACCCGTGCGTCCCCTCGAACGTCTCGAAGGACGAGTCAGCCTCAGCCAGAGCGCCGTTCAGTTGTCGAACGGCAAACTCAGCTGACCGAGCGGGGTCGCTGGTGTGGCAGGTGGTGGATGCGGGGCGAGGGGAACCCACGCGACCGGGCCCCGAACTGCCAAAGGCAGTTTGGGTAGGAGCGAAGGGGCTTCGCCATCAAGCGCAGTGCTGCCCTTGCCGTCTTCGCAATCTCGGCCCAGCGCATGGAACCGCCGCATTGGGGGCACCTCTCCAGATCCGCGGCGAAGATATGCGCCAATAGCCAGGCCCAACGATGACGAAGTGCTTTGGGTGCACGGTCGTCTTCTTCACCTAGCAGCTCGAGTTGGTCTCCGTGTGCTGGTGCCGGACGGTGCGCCGTGGTATCTTCGCGCGACTCAGTCACGACACGCGAGCGGAACGCGGAATGGCTGGAGAGAACGCCAAAATAGCGCACCATGTGGAAGCGCGGCGGCGGCACTGCCGCGCGAAGGCGGACCAACAAGTCCTCAGGCGTCAGCACCCATTGCTCCTTCCGAAGTCGATGGTCAGCGCACACGGCAACTTCTGCGGTTCGAAGACGGTGCAGGTCCGGCCGCTGAAACCACTATCATTTGGGCGAGCCCGCTCGGGCCTCCCGCCGGGCATGCCAAACTTCCAGTTGGTCTGCAGTAACCGATCAGCCCACGACCTCTGCCCGGTGACGTGAGGGCCGGGTACGACCCCGGCGATGAAGCAAGCAATCACGAGAGTGACGAGCACGCCGCGCCCGGCTGAGTTCTGGCAGAGCCTTGTGCAGAAGTGGGAGCGCTCCGGGCAGAGCCAGCAGGCCATTGCGGACGCGGCAGGGGTGAGCGTCCACACGTTTCAGTATTGGAGGTCGAAGCTGCAGAGCGGGGGCGCTGGCGCGACGATTGGTAGGCGTGGGCCGACGGAGTTTGTGGAAGTCGCCTTGAGCCCGACGAAAACAACTGGGGCCATGCCCTGCCGGATCCGAGTTGGTGAGCAGGTGGTCGTGGAGCTGCCGGAGTTGCCGCCGGTGGGGTGGCTGCGCGAACTCGGCGGTGTACGCTGATGCTGAGCGTACCGGGCTCGGTGCGCATCTTCCTGGCGCGGGAGCCAGCTGATATGCGCAAGGGCTTCGACGGACTTGCCGCGTTGGTACGACGCCAGGGGGCCGAAGTCTTCAGCGGGCACCTGTTCGCATTCATCTCGAAGCGGCGAGACCGGATCAAGATCCTGGTCTGGGATAACGGGGGATTCGTGCTGTACTACAAGCGTCTCGAGAAGGGGCGGTTTCGGATGCCGCGCTGCACGGAGGAGGAAGCAAGCGTGAGACTGGACAGCGCGCAGCTCGCGATGTTGTTGGACGGTATCGACGTGAGCATGGTGCGTCGGCCCGAGAAGTGGTCTCCACCGAATTTCGAGTGAATGGGGATCGACATCGGCGATCGAGTGTGATCTACAGTGGTCGATGCCCACTGATGAAGAGCTCGCAGCACTCGAGGCACAGCTCGAGCCAGCGGTGCGCATCGTCATCCACCTATTGCGTGAGAACAATCGCACGCTGCTCGCAAGCATCGAGCAGCTGAAAGCGCAGAACGCGGAGCTGCGGCGAATGTTGTTCGGTCGCCGCAGCGAGAAGATGCCTTCGATGGAGTCCGAGGTACGCCGCTCGCTGGACGCAGACGAGTTGGTCGGTCCCGTGCCGGGTGAACCGACATCTGCGGATGGCCCGACAGAGCCCGCGACCGAATCTCGCGAGGAAGCCGAAACGCGCCGCCGCAAGCAGGGGCGCAAGCGTAGCGAGGCGGAGCGTCAAGCCGCCCGTGCCGAACGCAAGCGCAGGCTGCCAGTGATCACGGAGAGGGTGCCGGTCACCGCTGACCAGCTGCCTCCAGATTACGAGCTGTCTGACTTTCGAGTCGTCGGCGACGGTACCGTCGTGCGCCGCTACGAGCACGTCCGCGAACACATCGTCGCAATCGAGTACGTGCTCGAGACACTCGCCTCGTTGGACGGCCAGCACATCATTGCCGCCAAGTCCCTCCCCACGGTGCAGGAAGGTGGTCACTACGGGCCTGGGGTGTACGCACGCGTCGTGGTGGGAAAGACGGACGACAGCCTGCCGTTGAATCGAATTGCGAAGATCTTTGCACGCGACGGTGCACCGATCGCACGCAGCACACTGTGCACGCTCTTTCACAGAGCCGCAGAGCTCTGTGAGCCCTTGTACACCGAACTCGTGTCCATCGCGCGCCAGGACCCGTACGTGAATGCGGACGAGACTCGCATGCCCGTGCAAGCCAAGGGTGGATGTCGCGACGGTTGGATCTGGACCTTCATTTGTCCAACGGTCATCACCTACCGATTCAGTCCCACTCGCGAATCAGAGGTCGCCGAAGAGTTTCTGCAAGGCACCACTGGCACGCTCCAGATCGACGGATACAGCGGATATTCGAGTAGCTGCTCTGACGATGGGCGTGAGCGCGTCGGATGCTGGGGCCACGTCCGGCGCGGCTTCTTCAAGTGCCTGAAAGACCACCCCGAGGCCAAGTACGTCATCGACAAGATCGTGAACCTGTACAAGGTCGAGTATCGCGCAGCCGAGCAAGGGGTGCTCGGTACCGAGGCTCATCGCGACCTTCGCAAGGAGCTCGCCGAACCGGTCACCGACGAGATCATTGCATGGTGTAAGCAGAACGCTCCCAACTACAATCCGAAGAGCCCGATGGCCACCGCCATCGGATACGCCGTCAATCAGTGGCATACGCTCATCGTGTTTCTGAAGGATCCCCGCCTGCGGCTCGACAACAACGTTTCAGAGAGGGCTCTCAGAATCCAGGCCCTCGGGAGAAACAACTTCCTCTTCGTCGGTCACGATGAGGCGGGCCAGAACTTGGCGATCCTGCAGACCATCGTCGCGACGTGTAAACTCCACAAGGTCAACCCCTACGACTACCTGGTGGATGTCCTGGTGCGCGTACAGACGCACCCGAAGTCGCGAATTGCCGAGCTGCTGCCCATGAACTGGACCCCCTCGGCGCCCGCTCAGCCAAGCTCCGGCTGAAGCCCTTCCCGAACACAGGCCGCAGGCCCTCCCACAGTCGCAACCTTACGGCGCGCCGCCAACCGCACGCTAGAGATCACGGCCTGACCGGTTACACCAAAACTCCGTGCTCATGCCAAGCACTCGGCTGAGCCTCACTGCGGTATCAGCGGTCGTGGGAGGTGTCCGGGCATCGCGATTCGGCACGCGCGACAGATGTTACGGCGCGTCGATGTCCTCGAGGGTCACCGCGCGCGTCACCGCAAGTCGGAACGTGCCGCGACCCGTCGATGTGAGACGAATGAACGGGCAGTTCTCTTCCAGGCGTCGACGCAGCAGGAGGAGCCGCGCTTCCAAGTTGTCGCGGAAGCTCGGCAGGCCGAGCCGCGGATCGACCCGAAGCCCTTTGTTGGAGAAGTTGGTGCGTCCGGTCTCCTTCTGCTCACCGAGGAGGAGCCACAGGATCCGCCCCGCCAACCCCTTGATGAGATACTCGCCGTCGATGAACACGCTGTCGTCTGCGGCGTAGTGGCGCACCTGGGCCGCGGTGCCTTCCGGGGCTGCGCTGGCGTTTATGCGGGGTACGTCCAAGCCGGTCGGATCCGTGGAGAGAGCGAGCATCGCCGCCGCGACCTGCCGCCCCAGGATCGTCAGCGCCTGCTCGTCTGCGGCGAGGAATCTCCCCGGCGTCTCACTTTGCAGGCACAGCACACCGACCAGGCGCCCTGCGGTCACGAGGGGTACCGCGAGCTGGCTCATGACCCCGGGGAGACCAGGAAGCGGGATCTCGGGCGCGCCGTCGTGAAGGGCCTCGCTCGTGTTCGCCTTCACCGCGCGCGCATAGGTCATCTGTCGCGCAACGTTCCCGACACGCGTCGACACGCGAGTCTGGGCCGCAACGCCGATGAGGCCTTCCCCGACGCGAAGGTCGGAGCCGATGCCAGAAGCGTCGTACCCCCGACTCCCAAGCGTGTAGAGGCAGGTCTCGCCGTCGTCTGCGGCAAGCAAAAAGCAATGATGGTAGCCGAAGAGCGCGGCGAGGCGGTCCAAGGTCGTCGTGACGAGTCCATCGAGATCCGCCGCCTCTGCGACGGCGGCACTGAAGGCCTCGATGCGACCGAGGTCGATCTCGGGGAGCGGCGCGGACTGGGCCAGGTTGCCCGGGACGGGCTCGACGTCATGGACGACGTAGATGTCGACGCCCCTCAGGGCGAACACGTCGGTCATGCCGGCCTGCGACGCGATGCCTGCAAGCTGCGCGGCCATGCGGTTGAAGAGCGGCCCCTCGTGCTCCGCGCGTTCATAGGTGACATCGAGGCGGTATTGCTGGGCCGTGTCCGGAGCGGTGACCATGACCTGAGCCCGTGGGTTCTCGAGCAGGTTGCGACGCGTCTTGTTGAAGAACTGGAACGAAAGGGCGATGTGGGTGTCGTCCACGCGGTGCACGATCGAGAGCCAGGTGACGTTCGGTACCCCCGCCGAAGAGCAGGTGGTGATCGCCGCGGGCAGCGCCCCTTCGAAACACCGCGCGAGGCTCGCAAGGGACGGACCGGCAAAGGGGCTCACAGGTGCCGCCCCGCCCCGGTACCCGGAGTTTGCTCGTAGATTTCCTCGACCCGCATCGACAGTGTCACGAGGTCGGTGGAGAAGAGCCGCTCAGTGACCGCGCGAGGGACGCCGAAGCGCTCGGAGGACGAAGCGAAGAGAACGAAGTGCTGCGCGGCGCGCTCCAGTGCCTCGGTGTCCGCGTCCCGCACCTTCGCGCAGTGGCCCTTGAGCTGGACGGCTCGGAGCGTCATCGGGTGGCCGAAGGACACCGCGAGCTGCCCGTTCTCTTCCGCGTCCGAGAGTGTCCGCGCCGAGGAGTTCCGCGGCACACTCACCCAGATCTCGTCGAAGCGGGGTCCGACGCGAGGCCCCCAGCCACGCGTCACGGCCGGATGTTGCACTGCGTTTCTCGACGCGACGAGGACGACCAGTCCGCTCTGGATGAAGCGCGCGAGCTCCGGGTCCATGGATGCCATCGTCACAGTATGCCCGATCGCCACGGCAGAAGGCGGCGTCCGGACCCTCGTGCTCCCACTTAAGGATCGTTTCAGAAGAAGCGAAGGACCATTGAAGAACGCAGCACGGGGCCCACGCGTAGGCTGATGGACGAGTTTCGCCGCACTTTCGGCGAAGAAAGGAAGACCCCGATGCCATCCCACCAGAATCTCGCCATCCCGTTTCACCTCGGCCCGCAAGAGACACGACGTCCCATCGCCTCCGTTGGAGGGCCCATGCGCTTGCTACTCGGCGCGTTGGACACGGCGGGAGCCATGACTGTCGTGGAGCAGCAACTCGACGGGCCCGGAGGGCCGCCGCTACACACCCACCCCGGGACGGACGAGATCATCATGGTCCTCGAAGGGGGGCCTCTCACGCTGATCGTCGGCGATGAGAAGCTCGAGGTCGCGGCTGGTGGGCTTACGTGGATCCCCCGGGGCACGCCCCATGCGTTTTCGAACCTGTCGGGCGCGCCGCTCAAGATGCTCGGCATCGCCGCGCCCGGCGGCATCGAGCAGCCCCTGCACGACCAGGCGGTGTACATGAACGCCCTTTGTGGCCCACCCGACATCGAGCGGATCGCCGAAATCTGGGGGCACCAAGGCAAGATCGTCGGACCGCCGATCCTGTGACGCGCCCGGCATTCCACCGCGTCGCGCCAGCCTGGCCCCAACGACCACGTCCCCGCTTCCGACTCCGCGCAGTCCGCTCCGTTCTTCCTCTCCCCAAGCTTGGCCCCCAAGGCCACGAAATCCGAGCTCAGAATATCATGCCCTCTGCATTCCTTGTTCAGCCGCGTTCCGTTCACCATTCTTTCAATTTCGGGTTCACCCGTCGTTCGTGGGAGTTTCGCACGCGTGTGGTCGGCGCCGTCGCACTCTTGACGGTCGCGTCTGCGTGCAGTTCCAGCTCCGACGGTGGGGCGTCTCAGTCGTCCGACGGTGGGGCGTCTCAGTCGTCCGACGGTGGCGCGTCTCAGTCGTCCGACGGTGGCGCGTCTCAGTCGTCGGGTGGCACTCAGTCGTCGGGTGGCACTCAGTCGTCGGGTGGCACTCAGTCGTCGGGTCAGTCGTCGGGTGGCACTCAGTCGTCGGGTGGCACTCAGTCGTCGGGTGGCACTCAGTCGTCGGGTGGCACTCAGTCGTCGGGTGGCACTCAGTCGTCGGGTGGCACTCAGGACGGGGGCTCGGTTGCGTCCTGCTCTGTTGGGTATTATCGCGTCGACAGCCAGAGCCAGTGCTTGGAGCAGTGCGTTCGCGGCGAGTGGAAGAGGGTGAACGGCGTCGAGGCCGACTACTGCTGGTACTCCGAGGACACAACTTGCTCTCCTTACTTGGACTACGGTCTGAGCGACACGAAGTGCGGCTACAAGAACGAAGGCGTTCTCGTCAAGGTTTGCGACAAGGACGAGGAGGGCGTCGACCGATGGAGGGATGTGAAGGACATCTGCGTCGGTGACGTATTCTGTGAAGAAGGCCTCACGCGGACGACCGAATACACGTGCGGCTTGAACGACGAAGGGTTCTACATCGACGAGTGCTCTGCAGGACTCTGGGACGAGGCGGTCAAGTGCACCGGCACCGACATCTGCAAGAACGGAAACATCGAGATCACCGACAAGGCATGTGGCACGACGGGCAAAGCCTTCCACACGCGCTCCTGCGTTTCTGGCAAGTGGGTGCAAGACGCGCAGTGCGCCAGCAAGGATCCCCAGCGCGTGTTCGTGTCCAGTGTCAACTACACCGGTGACCTCGGTGGGCTCGATGGAGCGGATGCGAAGTGTCAAGCGCTGGCAGAAGACGCCGGCTTGCCGGGCACCTACAAGGCTTGGCTGTCCGACAGTCAGGGCAACTCCCCGGCCACCCGCTTCGCGAAAGCCGGAGTTCCCTACGCACTGGTGAACGGCACCGTCATTGCGAAAAACTGGGGGGCCCTCACGAATTGGTACGAAGAGCTCGAGGCTCCCATCAACGTTACCGAGAAGAATGGTGCCCCCGCGCCCCCCACGCACGCCTGCTACACGAACTGGGGGCACGCCGTCGCCTGGAGCAACACGGACGATGACGGCACGATGACCGGCGAAGATAGTTCGTGTACGGACTGGACCTCGACTGCGGTCAGCTGGGCAAGATTGGGAGACTACGCCACGACGGACTCTTGGTCGAGCGCCTGCGCGGAGCAGGACTGCGAGAATACGGCTGCGCTGCTGTGCTTCCAACAGTGGGTCGAGGACTGCGCAGGGGTCAAGGGCGGCTCGGCCAACGACTGCGCGCCATGAACCCGCCATGAGACGCCAGGTCGGGAAGTCATGCTCCGCGAAGGCCGGCGCACGCAGTGCGATGCCCGCTCGGGAGATGAGACGCTCGCCTCAGGCCGACTTGAACTTGTCCATCCTCAACTCCACGATGCCGGTATTGCTCTTGTAGTGCGCCTTGATGAAATCGTCACCGAAGTTGGCCATGAGGCAGTCGAAGAACTTGCCGCGCACGACACCAATCCAGCCAACGAGAGCGACCTTGGTCAGCTCGGTCAGCTCCGACCAACGCCGCACGAAGTCGACGAGTTCGTCACGCGTATCGTGGGGAACCCAGCGGGCAGTCAGAGCTCCCCAAGCTCTTTTTCTAGCTCGATGTGCTCCTGGGAGATGATCGCGATGACGTTGTCCTTCTTGGCGACACGCGCTTCGAGCTCGGCGATCTTCGCGTCCAGTTTGGCTTCGCGACTCGAGGGTTTGGACGCGTTCGAGGTCGTCGGGAAAGCCGCCTCGGCGTTGTCGAGTATCGCCTTCTGCCAGCGGAGGATGGGCATTGGGTGATCGACCCTGGCGAGTACACGATTCTCGTGGGCAAGGACGCCGACGAGGCAGAGAGCGCACAGCGGCGCCGAAGCTTCCGCGTCGAGTAGAACTGGCGGTTCGCGTTGGCTGCTCACCGTTGCCCGGCAGTGCGCTGACACGGTTCGTTTGGGGGCGCCAATGAGACGCCCCCAAACGTGTGGACCGTCAATCCGGCGCGTCGATGCGTTTGACCCGCTTGGGGTCTACGGCCTCGGGATGTCGTGCGGCATCCTGATCGCCGAGGTGAACGTCTACGTGAGCGCCCTGGGGTGGTTCGCCGAGTAGCAGGCCTTCCACGCTGCGTTCGTCCGGTGCAATGCGAAGATAGCGCAGCGGCTCTTTGCCGATGAAGACCAACAAGGGCTGTGCGACGGCTTTGAGGTTCTCGCCGCGAATCAAGAACCGAATGGCGCGGCGCCCGGCAGCTTTCGCCGTCGGGGGGAGCACGACCTCCTCCATTTGATAGTCGTGTAGCTGGATTTGTTCGCAGCGCGAGCTGCGGGTCGTATCACTGATTCTGATCTGTGCCATCGAACTTCTCCTGCTCTCACGCGCTGAATGCGATGTTGTCGATTTCGAGCTCGCCAGTTGGGTCGTAGTCAAACTCGAAGGTCACGGACTCGACGTTGCTGAGGTCGACCTGCGGCACGGATAGGCACTTGATCGTCCACGCGTACAACGGGATGCGAACCGTTTTCATGGCCGACTTCGTATTGGGACCCTCCGAGCCGTTGTAAAGGGCCGTGTATTCCGGGTGGTAAGGCGGTGGAATCTCCCCGAAGTAGCCGGCGCGGACCGCGCGTGAGTTGCCGCCACCTGCGGTCGTGAGCCGTACACGGAAGTCGCGCTTCTGGTTTGCGGGGTTGGAGGCCGAGCCCACCTTCTGGGTGACTCGGAAGCTCAGGTGCTCCCAACTGGTGACATCACGTTGGCCGCCCACGGGGATTTCGCTTTCGTAGACTGCTGTCGTCGAGTTCCAGCGCACTCGGAGCCCGCGGGTTTGGTGAGGGGAGAACCCGTCGATGCTCGTGAGTTGACCCTCTTGCGGCGCGCCGTCCAGGTTGGCATGAGTCACCGTGCCGCCCAGGCTGTTCTGCCCGATTGCGGGCGCGGTTTCGAAGTGGTCCAGCTCGAGGCGCGACTGGGGCAAGTATTGAGCATGAACGTTCACAATCGAGACTTGAGGGATCTTCAGCTCACCGGTGAAGTAGGCGAGCTGCTCGCCACGATTTTGTAGGTGAACTTGCATGAAGGCCGTCATGTAGCCGTTGAGCAGGTGATGGTGCTGGCTCGTCGAGAGGACCTTGGCGGACGTGGTGTCGACCTTGCCTTCCGTGCCCCACTCTGTGTTGAAGCGGTTGTGGGTGGCGCCGTACATGAAGATCATCGACTTTTCGACCGTCGCGCGGTCGTAGAATCGAAAGCCCGTTCCCGTGTACTGAGTACCCGGGTTGGTACCGCCCCAGACGTCACCGTCGTTGGCGCCGTAGAGGCACAAGAACTTCGAGGTGTTCAGTGCCAGGGGCGAGGGGCTCGTGCCGCTGAAGTCCGTGGGTGCCAACGACACCACTGCCTGAATGTTCCAGCCGAGTCCCAGTGACTGATTGAGCACCTCCGCCTGAACGACGCCATCTCCACCGCGAGAGTGGCCCATAATGCCGATTCGAGTCATGTCGATCTTCGACTGAAACAGGCCGGGCGTCGCGTTCTTTGCGTTCAACAGCGCCAGGTGTTCGAGGATCGCGTGGGCGCGCGTGTCCTGCATGCCTTGGATGGCGTTCACGGCGTTGCAATCGATACTCACGGCGATGAAGCCATGGCTTGCCAAGTGGTCGAGCAAGTAGTTGTACCCGAGGTAGCTCGGGTCGGCAGTCGTGTGCATGCCGTGCATGATCACTACTAGCGGGTAGTTGGCCTGGGCCGCCGAAACAGGGACGTTGGCGCCAGCCACGTCGGCCGGGTAACGCACCACCGCGTTCATGGGGAGCGATAGCGTGCCCGATGGCGTGTCTCCGTATGTTCCGTACGTTGGATGCCACACCCCCACCGCGGGAATGGTCACAGCCGGATCACTGTAGGACGTGCTGCCAACCGCGAAGGACCCCGCGACCGAGGGATCATCAGTGACGTAGAAGCCGACGTTGAGGTAGCCGTCGATCATGTCGAGCGGCGGATCGAAGGAGCTATCCGAGACATAGCCCGTCGGGTTTGGATCGTTGTTGCCGAAGTCGACCACCAGGTCGTAGCGACCAGGTGTCATGGGATTGGACCATACCAGCGCGGCGTTGGCGTTGACGCAACTGGGCGAAGTGATCACCTCCGTGGTCGTTCCGGTGACGTCAGACAGCGAGCTGTCGCTGCCCCATTGCGCTGCTGTCTTGTGTTGGACGACGTAGTAGCGGATCTTCTTGCCGAGTGCGTCCGGCATCAGCCCGGCGGGATCGAGCGCCGCCCACACGTCGGTGCCCTTGGGGAAGTTGTTGGTGTACAAGATCTCCTCTGGGACGCCCCAGAGCATTTTTCCAGCGATCTCGTGCATTGCCATCACGCAACCCATGTGGATCGGCTTGTAGCGAAAGATGTCGTCGCGCACTACCAACGTGGTCGTGAAGCGTTCGGAGATGAAGTCCGTATCACGGATCACACGTTCGGCTCGGCCGTACTCGCCGCGTTGGGTGACGCGGGCGATCAAATCATAGCTACCTGCCAGCAGCTCATCCGGCGGAGCCAACACGAGGTCGAACTCCGTTTGGTTGGCTTTGAGAGTGACGGTCTGAGCGAGCTCCTTACCCCAGGTATTCCGGGCTGGCTCGAAGGTGTCGCCCGTGCGCCACCCCACTTTGCGTGCGACCAGGTACACGTCGACCAGAGCGCCCGCTGGGAAGTTTTCCCCGCGCACGCGTAGCTCGTCTTTGCCGAGCAAGAGCCCCCGTTGTAGGCTCCCCTTCGTATTCACCGGGAGTAGTCGGCGTGCCTCAGCGTTGGCTGTCAGCCGAATCGCTCCTCGCCGGACGGTCTTGTCTCCTTCGTTGACCTCCAGTGCGAAGGTGCGACCACCCAGGGCATGGCGTGCTTCGGTGTGGCTCTCGAAGGCATAGGCGCCGCCGGCTTCGGGGACTCCAATCCCCACGTCGGGCCACAGCACCGTGGGTGCGATAACCCCGAAGCGATTGGACACTAGTGACACACTCAGCACTTCTTTGGAGGTCTTGGTGTCGATCAGCTTGAAGCGGTGGGTTCGATTCGGCGTCAAGCCCTCGAGCTGGACGAGCATCGTCTCTCCAGCCTCCAGCGCTTCGACGCGTCTACCTTGGTTGTCGACGAAGTCGACACTCAGTCCTTCCTTGGGCGGGAGTTTGTGGGCCGGGATGTCGATCTGTACTGTTTCCTGCTTGGAGGCATTCCACTTCACGCTATCAGCTGTGGAATGAAAGGCATTGTGCCCGCCTTGCTGAAAGATCTTGAAGTACAGGTCCGGGTGGGCCTCAAACAGTTCTGAGAAGTCCTTCTTGGAATAGCTCAGGGAGAACTCGCCTCGATCGTTGGTCGTCGCATCGCCGAGTACGTCGTCGAACAGCAGATCCTTGTCGTATGCACGGACTCGAACATCTGCGATGGGGCGCCCGCTCTCTCGTTCCACGACCCGGCCTTTGACTTGAAATTCAACCGTCATTTCCATCCTCCCAGTGTGCGTCAGCGGCCTCGAGCCAGTGACGTGTTCGCGCGTCGGAGAGGAAAAGCGCACGTTGCCGTAACCCTCAGCACTCCCCACTCCCGGAGTTGAGTAGACGGCAGTCGGCGCCGGACTTCAACCGTCGATTGCGCGAAAAGATAGCGGCCACGCTTGCTCCCACAGCGAGGTTCATTACGCCGAAAAATCCGTGCCGGCCTTGCAGGAGTGGGAAAGAGCGCGGGATCGACTCCATTCGGGTGCCGAGCGTGAACGGCTCTATCCACGCTTGAAGGGGTGTCGCGGGAGACCCACCCCGTTCGGACACCGACAAGCGCAACAATTGCCGATGTTGGCAAAGCGCAGCGTCGTCGTGCCCGGCGGGGGTCTGACTCGTGATTGCATGCGAGGTTCTCGAGTGGAACGTCACTACGCCTCCCCGAGTTCCCGCAAGAACGTCGTGACCAGCTCGTCGGCAAGCCAGAAGCCGTCGGCGCGCAGCTCTGCCACGACCGGCGCAGCCCACTCGATCAGGCCACGGCGACGCGCACCCGCGACGATGCCCAGTGTACCGATCACCGCGATGCCGCGAACTGACGGCGACCGCTCTCCCGCGGCGTTCGTCGATCAGCAAAGTCTTTGCTCCGAGCTGTTCGGCGAGCAGAATCGCGGCGGTTTCGCCAGCGTCGAGACCCAGGTCCTGCACGTTCGGATCGTCGACCACTTCGATCCAGGCGGCAGATTCAACCCGACTTACGACGTCCAGGCTCGTACCCGGATAGACTAGCTCTCCCCACACAGTGCGCGGAATCGTAACCCGCCCGACGACAGCAGGAACGAGATCGAGTTTGCTGATTCTCGCCAAGTGCAGCAAGGGCGATGTATCGGCGACGACGATCATGCACCGGTGCTGCGGTCGAAGCAGCTTCACGTCACCTTGCTGAGCTCGGTAGCTTTCGACCTCGATGAAACATCTGCGGTCAGCGAGCATTCGATTGCTGCTGGAGGTGCTGCGCGAAGCCCAGGTCGAGTTCATCGTCTTCGGTGGCGCGGCAGACCTTCTGCGCGGCATCGCGACGGGGGACGGCGAGACGTTGCTCACGTTGTGAACATCAAGATCCCCGAGGGCCTGATCCCCGCTCTGGAAGCGACCGAACAGCAAACATGGTCAAACCGGTTTCTCGACTCCCGGTGGTCAACTTCGATGAGCATGGGTGGTCAACTTCGGTGAGCATCGGGCAAGCGCACCGGTGCGCCCTTGCCTGCCAGCGAAGGCGGACCTTGCCACGTGGGCCATTGCCGCTTCGAAGTGACACTCGGTCGAGGCCCTGCTCCTGATAGAAGCGGCGCACGCTGCTTGCGGAGATGGCCCCTTTCGCGAGTCGCCCTTCGGCAAGGAGCGTCCGCAGAATCACCGGTACCGAGGCTGAAGGATGCTCCTCTCGAATCGCCTTACAACGTCCGCTGTTCCGGTCTCAGATCGCGACATCGCCCGCGATCCGAGCGTTGCGACGCTCGCGGCGCATCGAGCCCTCCGGACTTGTAGGCGTAATACCACCGCTCGAGCGTTGCGACAGAGTACGTCTTGGTGGACTTGGCACGGCAGCGGGCGCGCGAAGGAACCGTGCCGTTGTTCGGGCTGAGCAGGCAGTCTGCTAGAAGTAACCCTGCCCCCAGAAGTTTCATTGCCCGCAATCTTGATTCACCGCGGGGTATACGTACAGCACCCCTCCTCGCAGCGCCCATTGCCTCCGTTACATTCACTGCTGGACGTGCACTCCTGCCGAGTCCCGCACGCCCCACACGGATCGCTGAATTGAGAAAAGTCGTTAACGCAGCCCTGCGTTTCGTTTTCCAGGCAGATGTGTATCCCCGCGCTGTTCGGCCCCCCACCACAGGTGCTACTTGCCAAAGCGGAACACGCTCCCTGTAGGGCGCTTCCGGACAAATCATACCCACGCACAAAACGAGACCCATCCGTTGAGATCATGTCATTGGGACGATTGCGCCAGTGGGACAACTGATTGCCATCTAGTCGATAACGGCAGAACACTGAGACCTCTCGCGTCTGTTCGTTGAACTCCGTGTGGTCATAGAAACCTTGAAGCGGGACCGATCGGCTACCAAAACCAGGTGCCTCAAGCGTGCCAGTCTTAATAGCAACCCCACCCTGTGCGGTGGCTGAGCAGTATATCCCACTCCAGCCACCATCGCCTTGTGCGTTCACACCACCAATAGGTGGGTTAAAAGTAACGCCGTTGGCTCCCTCGTTAGCAACCGTTCCAAACGGCAGCGTCGTGCTGGCCAACACAAAAGAGTCCGTCACGAAGTCTTCGTCTTCACCGACACAGAGCAAGTGAGTGCCATTCCATGTAAGATCTGCTTCAACCTCGCGAGCGAATGTCTGCGTCCTCCTAGGACTATTTGCCTCGTCAAAGGGCCTGAGCGGATATGACAGGCTGTAGCTTTGGGGGCAAGAGGTCGGCACGTTGAACTGGCAGCTCTCGCCGGGCGGCCCGTCATCTGGGATTAGGTTAACCAGGGCTTCGCTTGACTCGGTAATCGTTGCCGGTTCAGTCTCCATGTCAAGGTCTTCCGCCCCGTCAACCGGACTACCACAGGCTCCCGCCAGTAGCGCCAAAGCGACAAACCACGGCGTAACTCGATTCTGATCTGTTGGTTGCGTTTTCATGACCGACTACAAAGCAATTGATCTGCCAGTCGGCGTCACCTTCGACTAGCAGGGCACAACAACCAGCAGGGAACGCAACTCTGATGCCGTGAGCGCTCGCGAACGGGCGCCAAGCTCTCGCGAACGGGCTAGCGGACCGCTGCATAGGACAATCGAACTGGCAAACACGGCGTGTGGCGAACATGGAATCCCGGGCCGGGAGTGCCGTTGGAGACGTCGCGACGCGAATCTCGGGCACCAGCGTGCCCCATCGCTCCTCGACGAACTCTCCTCGCGAGCGAAAGCACCCAAGAAGATTCCTCGAAGCCAACGAGCTAACCGACGTTTCAACGTTGAGCCAACTACCCGCGGCGAGTTCAATACCGCACTCGCCTCCCCGAGGCTCAGTGAACACCACGGCGAACCGCCCGGCCGTACCGGCGATGTCTTGCGTGTCCATCAACAGTTGGGAGGTATCGCGCTCGTCGAAGGGTAGGCTGTCGAGAGTGCCCCATGCTCGCGTCACCCGCGAGTAGTTGTCGAGGTCGAGATACGCGCGAACTGTTCCAGCTGTTGCCGTTTCGGCCCATCCGGACAGTGAAGTCGAAGTGGGTCGCCGTTCCGAAGTCTGAACGCAGTGCGCCGCAGTGATCCAGTGTTTGGGTCCGATGAGGCTTCCCGTGCATCCGATGCTTGAATCCTTGAATGGCTGATTCGTCGCCACACCGAGTGCGTCACGGCTCCACCGCCGTTCCAAACGTCGGGCAAAGCGCTTCCTCCCGCCGCTGAGGCACCGAGTATCTCCAGATCGCTCCGCGTTCGCAACCGCGCGTCAGTCCGACTCGCGTGCCCTCTCGTCGGCCAAAGTGACCAGTGTCACTCGGTCAGCCCGTCGCCCGCGTCACCAACGCCCGCGCCTGCGTTCCCAGTCACTCAAATAACCAAGAGATCAGGTTACCTCCCATCTCCCCACGAGGGCCCGTCGGGTCGTTGCCAACCACACCCGCGAAGCCGCGCCTTGCCTCAGTCGAGTGGTCGCGCCAGGTTCTCACCAGGTGCGCAGGGGCGCCTCCCGCCGCAGGGCGCAACACAAGAGGGGCACCGGGTTACCACCACAGTCGTTCGTCGCGAACGACCTCTGACTGCAAGCACCTCTAATTCATTGCGGGCGAGGGTGTCGACAGCTGTGCAACCCGCTTAGCTCCACGGGTAGCCTTCGATCACTCCGCCGTTGCCACTCAACACGTCGTTTCGCGCGATCAACGCCGCTAGCTCGGCGCGACTGGCAACCCTCAGCTTGTCGAAGAGGCGGCCGAACTGCGGCTGTCCGCCGCGCTCTTCCATGCGCTCTCGAGCCGCGGGCCAGCGCACCGCGATCGTCTGATAGAGCACACTCTCCTCCGGACGACGTCGTTCGTACTCGTCGGAACGAGCGACGTCGTGGGCACTCGGATGATGCGTCGCGGCGGGCTCGAGCACTGGCTGGCACCAGCGAAATTTCACGCCCGCGGGCAGGCCGCAACGATTCCCGTTACTTCAGCCACTTGACGAAGGTGGCGCCAGCCGACTACGCCGGCCACCCACGCCAGTTTCGCCACCTGGCATCGGCCTCAGCCCGCCTCCTCGATGGCCACACAGCACCACCTGCGGAAGAGACGCCCGATCGCCATGGGCGACGAATCCAGAGCCCTCGGGCGCTTTCTCCAGGTACCCTCGACGGCTCATGAGCTCAGCGGCGGAGCAGGTGTTGAGTGACGAGTTGGTGCGGGCGATCTTGGGCGCACTCGCCCGAACGCTACCCGGGTACGTGAGTTGCATCGATCGCCGACGCACCGTCGTATACATCAACCGCGCGCAGAGCCGTGAACCGCACGAGGTTATTGGCAGATCGATGGATGAGTTCGTCGCGCCCGAGCACCGAGCCGAGACCATCCGCTGCGTGGAAGAAGCGTTCGCCAGCCAGCGGCCAGCCCTGCTCAACTACGATGCCATACTGCGTGATGGCACGCCCGTCTACATGGCCACGCGAATCGTGCCGTTCATGAGCCCGACGGGGCAGCCCTTGGCGTTACTTCTCACCGAGGACGTGAGTGAGCGCAAGCGGCTCGAGCTCGAACTCTCGCGCAGCAACGAGTTTCGCCGCCGTGTGATCGAAAACCTTCCGGACTATGTCACGCTCATCGATCGGGAGAACCGCTTCGTCTGGGTCAGTCGCCTGATGCCGGGACTGAAGTCAGAGGACGTGCTGGGGCGTAAGGTCGATGAGTTTCGTCCAGCGGAAACCTCGGAGGCCGGCGACGCGGCTATCCGCGAGGCCTTCGAGGCGCGCCGAATCGGCCAGTACGAAGCCGAGTCCCACTATCAAGGCAAGCCGAACGGATGGTACCAGGTGCGCGCTGTGCCCATCGTGGTCGACGACCAGGTGGAGAATGTCTTGCTCATTACTTCCGACATCAGCGAGCGCAAACGCGCCGAACAAGCTTTGCAGCAGACGCAGGAGCAGCTGCACCAGTCGCAGCGCCTCGAGGGCTTGGGGCAGCTCGCCGGTGGAGTGGCTCATGACTTCAACAACCTGCTACAGGTCATGAATGGCAACCTCGACTTTGCTCGTACCCTCCTCGAGCAGGGCGAGAGCCCGAGCGAAGAGCTGGAGCAAATCCAGCGTGCCGCTGATCGCGCTGGTGAGTTGACTGGACAGCTCTTGACCGTGGCTCGTCGAACGCGCGTCGAGCTGCGTCGGTTGAACCTGGGTGAGCTGGTAGAGAGCAGCCTGCGCATGCTTCGTCGCGCCATCCCGGAGAACGTAGCGCTCAACTACGACGGACCGGACGACCCCTGTTACGTCGAGCTCGACGCGGCGCGCTTCGAACAGGTGCTGATCAACCTGTGCGTGAACGCGCGAGACGCCATGCCGAACGGTGGCGTGCTGACGGTGCGTGTGCGCGCTGAGGACTCCGCGCACGCGGTCGTGAGCGTGCAGGACAGTGGCTCTGGCATTGCACCCGAGAATCTCCGCCGGATCTTCGAGCCATTCTTTACGACCAAGCAAACGGGCTCCGGGCTGGGTTTGGCGGTGGCGATGGGCATCGTCGCTGCCCACGGCGGCGAGCTGTTTGCGGAAAGCGACGGGCGCAGCGGCACGACCATTTCCGTGCGGCTACCCACCGCGCAGGCGGAAAGTAGCGCCGTTCCGTCTCCTGCTCCCCCTCTCGTCGCCATGGGCGGCTGCATCCTCGTCGCGGAGGATGAAGATCTCGTGCGAGCGCAGACCGTGCGCATCCTGGAGCGAGCCGGCTTCGAGGTGTTACAGGCCACCACCGGCGCCGAGGCGGTCAGCATCTTCCGTGAGCAGCACTGTCGAATCGACCTCGTAGTGCTCGACGTGATCATGCCTGAGCTCGACGGCTGGCGGGCATTCTTGCAACTTGCCGAGTTAGCGCCCGGTATCAAGGCGCTCTTTACCACCGGCTACTCCGCCGACGTTCTACCGAAGGATTTGAGCGGTGGACGCGTGCGGCTGCTCACCAAGCCCTTCAAACCGCGTCAGCTACTGGCCGAGGTGAACTGGCTGCTCGCTTCCACGAAGGTTGGCGACTGATGGGACGACGAGGTGGAGCGGGGGCCAGGGGCCAGGGGCTTGTGGGCAAGCTGCCCGCACCCGCCTTTCCGAACGCGGCGCATCGTGTTCGACGGCGATGTCGTGAGCGGGATCCACGACTGAAAGATTCCCAGACGCGGAAGCGCGATAAGGGCCCGCTCCGAAATAACTTGTGCCCCGAGGGCGTCGATGCGCCCAGCCAGCAAGACGCGAGAAGTCGAGCATACTGGAGTATTTGAGCGACGAGAAACGCCGCTGGCGGGGATGCAGCGGCGTCCGAAGGCCAAGTCACTTCGGAGCGGGTCCTAAGTGCAGCTCGGTGTGGGCCACGCCCCTGGGCGCAAATATTTTCGCCCGCCGCGGACTGGGCCACCAGGTACTGTTTGTTGATGGCGTCGCGTTTCGGGTTTGTGCTTGCTCTTTGCTTGGCGACGGTTGGCTGCGGGGACAGCGACTCGGCACGAGACCTCGAACCGGCTCCCACCGCATCGGCCCCCCCAAGCGAACTGGGCGACGCCGGTTCATCGAGCGACCCGACACATCCAGCGTCCGGCAACGCAACCAGCGGACCGATGAGCGAGCCCACAGCCAACGGCACCAGCGTCGCGCCAGGACGACAGACTGCTAACGCAAGCGACGACACGGCGACGGAACCGACAGGTAGCCCTCCCAGCGATCCGGTGGGCGCGCCAACCGACAGCGGCGCGGGCACCAGTGGCGTGGACGACGGTACCGACCCTGGCGATGGCTCGAGTGATGGCGGCGGAGAAGCCACGGCAAGCGAACGCCCGAAGAACCCCATAGACGTCGAAAGCCTGCTTCCCGACCTGCCGAAGGTAGTCTGCGCCGTCGACAACCCGTGCGTGAGCGGCGCCTGCGCCGAAGATACCAACCGTTGTGACGGTTCCTACAGGATCACTTCCCTGAACGAACTCCAGGCCATCCGCAGCTGCACATCCATCAGCGGCGATCTGACGTTGCAGAATCTGGACGTCCCCAGTCTCGGTACGTTGGCCCTGCGCAGCGTTGGTGGCGATCTGGGGGTGGGGAGCAACGCCCTGGAGAGTCTGGATGGGCTGAACCAACTCGTATCGATCGGCGGCGATCTGCACGTGGGGTACGACGCGATGCTGGGCACCGATCTGCGGGGCTTGGAGGCGCTCCGATACGTCGGGGGCAACATCACGATCAACAACGTTCCGAGCTTGACCAGCCTCGACGGTTTGCAGCTAACCGGTCTCGACGGACAACTGTGGATTTACCAGAACGGTGCCCTGACCGACATCTCAGCCCTATCGTCTCTCACGTGTCTGCAGGGCATACGACTGGAATGGGACTTGGCACTGCCGAGCATCGACGGGCTGCAGAATCTCCAACAGCTCGGCAGCCTGGAGCTGGCGGACCTTCACGAACTGACCGACCTCGAACCTCTGAGGGGCCTGACGACGCTACCGGGGGATCTCTCGCTACACGGCCTTCACCAGGTGACGGACCTGAGTCCGCTCGAGGACCTCACCGCGATAGGCGGCAAGTTCGGCATCAGCGAAATGTCCGCGGTCACTGGCCTCACGCCCCTTGGCAACCTGCAGTCCGTCGGCGGCAACCTGTCTGTCGGGGCAATGCGGGCACTGACCAGCCTCGACGGTCTCGACAACGTCGAGGTCGTCGGTGGCAACCTGGGGGTGAGTTTCATGGACGACCTGCGCGGCCTCGGGGGTTTGGTCGCCATCGGAGGCGACGTCGACGTCAGCGCCGCAAGTTTCGAAGGCCTGGAGAGTCTGGTGAGTATCGGCGGTTCCGTCGAGGTGGTCACGAACGGCACCTTCGATGGGCTCCAAGAACTGACTTACATCGGCGGGCAGCTGACAGTGTCCGGTGACCATCCTCTCACGCCCTTGGGCAACCTGAGAAACGTCGGGGCTCTCGAGTTGCGGGGCGCGACAACCACAGATCTCCGAGGGTTTTCGCAAGCGACCGTGTGGGGCCTGTCACTGGTCAGCACGACGCTAGAGACTCTGGACGGGTTCGTCCCGGGCAGCTCGCTGAAGATGTTGAACATCAACCTGTGCCCAATGCTCGAGGATCTGCATGGCCTCGAGCCAGTCACCGCGATTGACGGACGTCTCAACATCGAAGACAACGCCGCGTTCGAAAGTCTGCGAGGGCTGGGCTCGGTTAGGTCAATCGGCTCTCTGAACCTGGACGGCAACCAACAACTGCAAAGCCTCGACGGGCTCGAGGCAGTGGAAACGCTGGGATCCGTCAACATCCGGGCCTGCCCCTCGCTCCAACACCTTCACGCACTCGACGGCGTCCAGTCGCTGCGCGGCTTGAACATCACGGGGACGTCCATCACGGATCTGCGCGGGTTGGATGACGTCACTACCGTCAATGGTCCGCTCGTGATCGAACGAGCCGACGAACTGAGAACCCTGAGCGGCTTGGAAAGCCTCACGATGGTGGCGCAGGACCTGCAGATTCTGCAAAACGAAAACCTGACCAGCCTCGACGGATTGGCTGGGCTCATCAGTGCCGCTCGAACCGGCTCAGCTCCGTTTTCGTTTGCGTTGTTTACCGGCAATACCCGGCTCCCGCAGTGCGCGGTGGACACGCTCGCGCAGCAACTTGGGGAAGACATCGTGCTCGGCGACGGCAACGACACCGACGCGGTCTGTCCCTGAATTCGCAGTCCCGCATCTGGGCAACATCCCGCTTTCTCCCAACCACCACCCCGCGTTGCTCGTCGATCCAGCATCTGAGTTGATCGATGATCGGGTGACCGATCGCGTCGTGTCTTGGTGACACTGGTCCACACAGTCGCCGGACTGCGTGCGACCCGTGAACCACTGGTCAGCAACGAACAGCTCACTGCAGGCGCAAGTAGAAGCGCTTCTCGCGCAGCTGGCAGCGAGGAACGCCGAGCGTGATGCGACGAACGCCGAGCGTGATGCGACGAACGCCGAACGTGACAAGTTGAAAAGCCCGAGGCAAGACTACATCGGACGCTTCCCTAAACCGAGCCAGCGCAGCGGTGTCAGCATCATATAGATGCCGGAGCGAATCCCCGCATTCCACCAGATATTTTTGGCTTCTCCCCACTGCACACGGGGGTCAACGCAGGTCGAGGCGAGGTCGGGCTGCGCAGATACGTCACCGAAGAATCTGGCAAGATTTTTGAGTGTTTCAAACCAGAATGCGTCTTCAGCCTTGTGCCCGAACCCCAGACGGAAACTCAACTCATAGAGTGGGTCGTTCGCGCGGATCAGCGCCTTAATCTGCAGCGTCGCCGTACCATCATCATTGTCGTAGGCACTGAAGGTAATCCACCCTGCGAACATATGCCCTTCAGGGGTCATGAAAGTAAACGACTCATCATCTGCATACATGACCTCGATTCCCGTTGAAAGCTTCATCCCACCAGGTGCACGAATATTCAGCACCGCAACATCACCGGGATTTATACCCTGGATTGAGCCATAAAACTTGTTACCTTCTGGCCAGAAGTCCGGGAAACGTGCCTTCCAGACCGCCATCATCTGTTTCGCATCGTGATTATCGACTCGCACGATGATAGAGTAGTTTTTTTGCCACATTTGGCCGAAGCCCTGTAACGGACTCAACGCACGCCTACCATGTACGTTCAAGTTGATCGCGTCTGATGCGATTTGCCCAACTTGCATATTCGCTTTCTTTTTCGCCCAATTCTTTTCAGCATCTTTTGCGACTTGGTCTGGGTCAGTCGACTTGGCAAGGTCTTTATCTGGCATGGGCTTCCTCCTATTCATGCAACCAACCGAGCGTCACACAGCGCTCAAGGCATCAGCTTCTGTTTCAAAAATGGCGATGGCGTCTTCCAGCCGCGTGAGCTCAAAAATCTGGCGGTAATGGGGACTCAGCGCACACGCGGCGAGTTTACACTTACTACGCTGCGCACGGATGAGGATGGTCACAAGCAAGCCAATGCCAGAACTATTCATATATTCCAGCTTCTCGAAATTAATCAAAACAAACGTCACCCCGTTTGCACTGGCTTCTTCATAGGCTTCATTCATCACTTTCTCTGCGAACCCCGTCACCTGACCCTCAACATCAATCACACCGACACCAGGACTCGGCTTGCGAACGCTCATATTGACCTTTGCTTGAGGCATCGTCATTCTCCTGTTTCAAAATGGCTAATCATGTTGTTTGCCCGAGTGCCGTTGCTTCATCAGGAGCAACCCTCATGAAGTCCGCCAGCCGCGTAATTTCAAAAATTCGTTTGTAATGATCACTCAGCCCGAACACAGTGAGCTCTTGCTTGGCAGCGCGAGCACGGGCAAGCAAGCTAACAATAACGGCAATTCCACTACTGTTTATGAAACCCACGTCGCTGAAATTGAGGACAACCCGAGACGCTTCACCTTCCGACGCCTCGGTATACGCGGCATGCAGAACTGTGTCAGAATTGCGCGATATATCACCTTCCATATCAATGACGCGGGTGCCATTCTTCGAACGAACTCGTGTTATCAGGTCACGTTTTTCCATGGTTTCCTCCTCCCCAATCGAAGATTAATTCAAGCTGGTGCCCTTCGTCGGTATAGGTTGAGTTCATCCTATCCACCATACTCTCTATCAAAAACAAGCCCCACCCTCGTGGCGTTTGCAGACCAGCCAACTTCGCTTCGATATCAGGGCTTTCACGTTCATCCATTACGTTTTCTTGGCTTTTGTCGAGTATACGAATGGTCAGTGACGCGGCTGTGTGATAGACCTGAATAATCACTGGGCTTTCCGCATCATACTGATTGCCGTGCTCCATTGCATTCATTGTGGCTTCAGCAACTGCCGTCTGCAGCTGCTGCACACGTTCCTCAGGGAAAGGGAGATTCTTTATCAGGTCTACGACTCTGTTCATCGCCAAGATCTCGTTACCCTCTTGACTTGGGATTTGAATCTCACCCAGCAGGATTTCGTGACTATCATCATTTGGATTAGGCATAGGCTTGTCCACATTACAATTGATCAGAACGAAGGTAACGTCATCTTCTTGCTCCCAATTGGGTCCAGTGAAAGCGCGCAGCTCTTCTAATAGACGCTGAATGAGTGTCGAGCCATCTTTGTGCTCTCGAACGATTGCACGTAGCCGCTCGAACCCGAACATCTCCCGTTGCGGATTGTGCGCCTCATCAATCCCGTCACTGAACATCAGCAAGGTGTCACCGGGCAGAATCTGGAAGTCCACTCCGTCATAGGGCATATTTGGGAGTAGGCCCAGTGGCATTCCCGTTGCCTTCAGTTCGATGACTTCTCCATTCCGCTGCAAGTAGGGTAAATTATGCCCTGCATTTGCGAGGTGCATGACTCCTGTCTTGGGGTCGAGGATGGCACAGAGGCAAGTGATGAACATCTTGTCGGGAATGTCCGGACACAGTGTGTTGTTGACACGATTAAGAATTGCGCCCGGACTTTTCAAATGTTCAGTGGCGGCACGTAAGATGCTACGTGCTGATGCCATAACCAATGCAGCTGGAATGCCTTTATCCGTTACATCTGCTGCAATGATGCACATGCGCCCATCTTCTAGCTGAATAAAGTCATAGAAGTCACCACCAACTTCATACGCAGGCTGCCAGTAGACATCCATTTTCCATCCATCAAGTTTGGGCACTTTTGACGGCAGCAAAGTCTGCTGAATGACACGCGCCACTTTGAGTTGTTGTTCCATTCGCTCGCGCTCGGCAGCTTCAGCTTTTTGTTGCTGGATGAGCTGAGCGCTACGCAAAGCAGGTGCTGTTTGCGCCGCCAAACTCCGCAGAAGCTGCTTGTCATCAATTGAGTAGGCTTGATCGCTGAGGCGTTTGCCGAGGCTAATCAACCCAATCACCTCACTCTGACTAACTAGTGGCACAGCCATCTGTACGCCAGCTTCGCGCATTTCTCGCAAAGCTGGCGATTCGAGATCGAGGGCATCCACGTCGAAAATATTTGGATTATCCAGCAGATATCCCACCAACGGATCATCGGCAGAAATTCGTACGGGTTCATGAACGATGGTTGATGCTGCCGTATCATCTGCTCGCTTGATGCTTGTGTTGTTGGTTGTTGTTCCGCTCAGCAGTCGTCGGACGGTGCCAAATACGCTCATGGTGGTTCCTTCCCCACATCAACGCCCTAAGAAAGGCACGAGGCATCTATTCGCTGGCTTGCGCAATGTTTGCATTTCGAGACGCTTCGTCGCTTTGCTCGAACACCCATAGGCCAATCGCTTCGGGTTGCATGGTGCTTGTAATTGCATCGAGCACGTGCTGTTCAATATCTTTTACGTTGACAGCATCACGGATTTTCTCTGAAAATTGCTCCAGCGCTTCTTCCGCATCATAGCGTTTGCGATAGAAGAGGCGGTCAATCACACGTTGCACGCGCTGCAACACGGGATTGAAAAGCGCTGCAACCACAAGAGTTGAAGCGATAGTCAGGAGCGTGTCGTCACCAGGAATGAATCCACTCACGAGATTCTGGGCAGCCAGCACAATGCCGAAGTAGGTCATAATGAGCAGTACTGACACCACTGAGTAGATCAGCGTTCGGCGAATGATGACATCGATATCCCACAATCGATGAAAGAGAACCCCCATCCCAATTGCAAAAGGGAATGCCGCCATAAAAGCGATGGTTGTGAGGTTGGACAGCGCGTTGGCAAGCACATCGTCGGCTGCTGGCGCAACGGACAGATACAACTGCGGAGACACGAAAACGAACGTGATGGTTATCCCTAAGACGAACCATCGTATTTGCTTGCGCTCGGTTGCTTGCGCTCGGTTGTAGCGGTAGAGAAGCAGCGCGATAGAAAACACCATCACAGTCGCTGACATTATGGTGGGCGCGTCGATGTCTGGAACAACACGCGCAAGCGCAGGAACATGGAAAAGGTTGCTGACCTGGGACGGATACTCCCCCAAGCCATAGGCGAGCGGGTTAGCAAGCCAATACAGGACCGAAATCGCTACAGTGAGGAGCGCTACACCGTAATATAGCGGTGCAATCCGTGAAGGATAGAAACGCCCATCGGGAAAATGCGCGGTGATGATGAGAAACGTCATGAGAAAACCAACTAACAGCAGCGGCGAATGTAGGCTCGCTTGCAGGCGTGGTACTTGGAGACTCGAGACGAATTCCGTTTGTGTGAGGCAGGCGTAGACAATTAGCGCAGGACCAATCACGTTCCCCTTTGCTCGCCTCATAACCAGTGCGCCAAGCGCTATCATCACGGGCGCAATGACAAATATGAGAATCGCCCGACTCCACCATGTATAAAACACGCCCTCCGCCTCGGGGAGCGTGAAAGAATACACAACAATCAGCGCATAGTAACAGAGCGAGGGGACAACCAATGCACGGTAGACTTGGTTGATGAGTGATGTCTTCTCTGTTGGTGGTGAGGCTTCCATAGTTTCTCCTAACCCGACTCTGTCTCATTTAGATGATGCATTGTTGGGGGGATTGTCCCCCGCCGGTTCGTGCTGCGCAACATGCACGAGCCGAAGCGGGGGGTTGCTGCAGTCGCGCACGACGTATTGTAGGCTGCGAGGGCAGACGACGGGGAGATTTGATGAGTGTGCGGAGGGGCCACCGCGGGGTCCACCGCAGCGCCGCCGCCTGCTTGACCCACTTTCTGATCTGCGCCTCGTCCAGGTCGTCTTCGCGCACGTCAATCCAACGCCCTTCCTGACTCGTGCCTCTCGGCGGGACGGGATCGAGCGAGGTGCCCTTGAAGAACGTCACCTTCACGTGGCGGGCGAAGATGTGGAAGCTCACGAACCAGCCTCGGCCCTCGAGGCCATGGAACGGCGAGTTCCATTTCACGGCTTTCTTTACCTCTTTTTTCACCTCGGGCACCACCCTGGTGGTGAGCGCGTCCAGTCTCTCACCCACGGCACTCTTCGAGGCGGGCATGGCGGCAGTATAGACTTGGACGGGGGCGTCACGCTCGGCCTTTGCGATCTGCGGGTTGCCACCCGGCAGGGGTTTCACGGAACCGGCGCCACGCGTCGCCGACTTGGCGGCCGCACTCCCCTTCGACTTCCCCCTGGACCTCTGCGGTGCTTTGTTCACCGACGACTTGGCCTTGGACCTGGGACTCGCTTTGCCTGCCGACTGTCGAGTTGCCATCGCGCACCTGCTCTCGACCGTCGATAGCTCGACGGCCTCGCGCCGGCAACGAGAACGACCCGACTCGATCGGACGCCGCGTAACCTACCTGGGCCCCCCCGCGCGTCATTGACCCGAGCCCTGCTTGTGGTGGATATTCGCCAAGTGGGGGGGCAATCAGGGTACGGCCAGCATGAAAAACAAGGTTCTCAAGTACGGGTTGATGGGGGTGGGTGCGCTGTTCGCACTCGTGGCACTCGCGGTGGTCTGGCTGCAGCTGACGTACGAACACGACTACTCGTCGACGCCGCTGCCACCAATCACGGCGAGCGCCGATCCCGACACGATCGCGCGAGGTGAGTACGTGGTGCACGCACTCGCCCACTGCTCGGCGTGCCACGCACCGGCCGAGATGGTCGAACAGAAACAGCTCCCAGCGGACAAGCTCGATTTGAGCGGCGGTGGACACTTCCCCGCTGGGCCGTTCGGCGACTTCTACGCGACGAACCTCACCGCGGACGAGGCCACGGGGCTCGCCAAAGCAAGCGACGGGCAAATCGCTCGAGCGATTCGACACGGGGTCGATCGCGAGGGGCGATTGGCGGCGTTCATGAAATTCACGGTCGGCAACATGGCGGACGAGGATCTCACCGCAGTCGTGTCCTACCTTCGGACGCTGCCCGCCAAGGAGCGCGCGGTCCCGAAAGACGAGTGGGGGATTCTGGCCAAGGCCCTGTCGTCGAAGATGACCCCACGACACGAGCCGCCCATCGAGTACGTGGCGCCGGGCGGTATCAGCGTCGAACGCGGTCGCTACCTCGCCAATGGCCCCGCGGCTTGCTACACCTGTCACACGCCGCGCGACGTGATTGCGGGGTTCGTCGAAGCCGGCCCCAGGTTCTCGGGCAGTTCCGAAGCGGAACCGGACCCGACCGATCCCGACTTCGAATTCATCACCCCCAATCTGACACCCGGCGCCGGTGGTGTGGTCGGCGCCTGGAGCGAAGACCAGTTCGTCGAACGCTTCAGACGAGGCGTGGCCTTCAAGGGCTCGATCATGCCCTGGGACAACTTCAAGCAGATGACCGAACAGGACATCCGCAGCATCTACCAGTATCTGAAGACGGTGCCCGCAGCAGCAGGGCCGTCCATGCCTGGTCGCGTTCCGAAGGGTTGAACCCGGCTTCGCTCGACGGCCATCTGGTCGTTCGAGGTGAACGAGTCCGCCCACACGGGTCGGGGCGTAGGGGCCAACCATGCTGCGCTCCGGGGGTGAGACCGACACCCCTTCCGGCGCAGGCCTTCGGCGACCAACATCATCGGCGTCAGCCAGAAGTTTCGCTCGCAAGCGCACACCGTCCCGACCTTGATGAAGAAAGTTGGGGCACGAGTCGATCGACGTGTTGAAGCTCGATATCGAAGGTGCAGCCCCCCGCGTCTTGAGTCACCCGTTGAAGGCCGGCATTTACCCGAAACGAATCTTGTGCGAGTTCGAGCGCCCCGTCGGTTTCGAGCGCGTTTTCGAACAGTCTCGGTACCTCTCCGAGGTTCGGCAAGTGCTCTCCCAGATGAAGAAGGCGAACTACGACATCTACAAGATCCGTAGAAGTCCGTTCGAACGTCAGCTCGAGGTGTTGGCGGTCAGGAACTGACGATGGAAACGCAACGGATTACCCAGGGCGTCGCGCGCGCGATCCACTCGCAGACGAAGTCAAAGAACGGCTGTTGCTCGACATGGTCGGCGCTGCCGTCGACCATCCCATGTGCACGACCGTGCGAAACATCTACCTGAACGACTCAGTGACCGCGACGCGCGGCTATCACATCGACGGTCTCGCAGTCAAAGCCAAGAGCTTCCTGTACCTGACGGACGTACTCTCCGACGACGACGGGCCGTACTGCTACGCGCTCGGGACTCACCGGGCGTCACAGACGCCTCGTGCTGGTTCACACGCAAGAGAAGGTCAACCGCTAGCTTCGTCGGGCCGCCGACTCCCCCTGCTCGACCAGGTGATACGGCGCGGCTGACGGGCCATTCCAGGAATCTCGGGGGTCGCTGGGCGTCGCGCCTCGTCGCGACCCCAAATCCTGGTCTCGGCGACTCCCGCGACCCGGCCTCGTGAGAACGCTCTGCGAGGGGCGAACGAGGCCAACTCCAAAGGGATGGCCACGACCAACGGCACCACGAATTCTCCTGCTCGAAAACCCAAGCGGCGCCACTCACGCGAACGGATCCTTGACCGCTGTATGGCGGAAGGAATTGCTGACGGGTGGCTGCTCGAGACATTCGCTCAACTGTGAACCACTTCACTGGGTACGGTCTCTTCCGGACGACGGCGCTCGTATCCGTCGGAACGAGTAACGCCGTGGGCACTCGGGGATGCGTAGCGGCAGGCTCGCCCACTCGCTTGCCAGTTCCTAGCACCAACGACAGCCGGCTTCTGGATGGGAACGTCCCATCGGCGTCGTCCGGGCGCCAGCGCGACTGAACGACCCGCGTGCGGCCCGTGTGAACCTGAGTTCTGTCCGCGGGTGCTCGCGGGGTCGTTGCGCGCCTGCCGTTGTCGACGACCGTGGTTCAGTTCAGAACCACAATCGTAGGGCCTGTCGGAACGACGGGGCCTCGGTGTTGTGCGGCTCCGAGTAGGTGCGGCAACTTGCGGCAACCCGGTAGTCACCTCCACTTTCCATGTCGGCGAAGGCACCCGGCAGGTTTATCCCCGGGGCCCAGCAGGACCCGTGATCCCACCGGCCCCACCTTTCGGCTTCGCCGAGGTAGGTAGTGCTGCCGTCGTCCGCGCGGCGCCACAGAAACGCCACGGCCCGCTGACCCTCGCACTCTTCCTGGGTTTCGGGCGTGCTTGCACAGCCCACGAAGGCGGCGTTGGCCGGAGTCCCTACGCCTGCGGCGAACTCTTGAAAGTCTTCGACGTCGAGGAGATAGCCGTCCGCGCACCCGTCGCTGCCATACATCCCACTGGTCGTCGACACGCCGGTTCCGGACGTGATGGTCTGGTCCGCCGGCAACGTGTCACAGCTCTCCTCGCTGCTCAACGCCGCGGTGAACATCTCCGCCTGCTCGGGATTTTCGCCTTCGACGTCTTGGGCGCTCTGCCCGAGGTCGGGGTCGTCGAGACCCGGCGGAGTTGCTTCGACGTCATCTGTCGCTGCGGAGCAAGCGGCGAGCGACAAAGCAACGAGGGGACCAACAGCCAATGCGAGCCATTCACTTTTCACGATGAGTTCTCCTTGTGTGTCGGGGGCTGATGCCCTGCCGACCTTCGGAGGTTGCGTGAGAGAACGCGCGGCACAAGGGATATGTGTGCAACAAATGAACGGGCGGCCGTGCGTTGGGTTTGGACCATGAGGGGTCGCAAAGTTCGCGAGCGCGCGGTGAACGCTCGCGAACGTCACGCAGCGTCGGCTTGTTCCACGCGTTGAGCGAAAACGCATGACTTCTGGTGTGAAACGCCAGCCAGCTTCGAGGCTCGCGCCGTGCCAACGGCGCCAGCTCTCGAACAGCGATCGCGTGTTACGGCAAATGACGCCGCAAGCACGGCTGCAATGATGTCCTACGAAGTTTGCTCGCAACCAAAGTCCCGCGCCGTGCGCGCGATCCTGCCCGCCGCAAGTTGCGAGACGTGAACGGATGGCGAAACGCATGCGGGCTCTTGTCCTTCGAGATGCTCGAGGGGATGGACTGGTCCATCTTCTCGAGGGCTTGTGCCTCCATGAGGGGTTCGTCGAGGAGCAACAGGGGTCAAGCTGGTGCTCGAGATTTCGTCGCGACATCCCCGACGGCTCTCCTGGCCGGAGGTTCCCTGCTTTCTCGCGCGAGCCCACTGCCGGGGCCCGTGTGACGGCCCCTCGCGGCGGGCATGCTCTGGGAGACGTCTCAGCTCAGATCCGTCCGCCTCGTGCGTCGGCGAGACAGCGCGAGCCCGAGCAGTGTGAGCCCGGCGATCAGGAACGTCCCGGAGGTACCCGTGCTGCGCCCGAGCGAGCAGCCCGACCCGGAGCTGGAGCTGGTGGAGCTGGTG
The DNA here is from genome assembly GCA_003235365.1 of Deltaproteobacteria bacterium. GTDB lineage: Bacteria > Myxococcota_A > Polyangia > Polyangiales > Polyangiaceae > SZUA-265. The sequence goes on along the minus strand of QJWJ01000283.1, from coordinate 26,251 downwards.
CTGGAGCTGGTCGGCACCATCGGTGCGGGGCCAGCGCCAGCAGCCCCCTCTGACATCGCGGGAGCATTGACGAGCGTGCCATCCGTGTTGAACTGCCCGAACACCTCGCTCATCGCGTGGTAACTGGGCTTCGGCATCAGGCTCTTGTCCCAGAGGTGCGCTTCGTCGTAACCCTCAAACGTCCCCGGCACCCACGAATCGGCGTCGCTGAGACCCCACAGCGTGAGGTGCGAGCAATTCGGCGCGTCGATGCATGCCTGCAGCAGGTCGGCGTAGAATCTGCTCTGAACTTGCTGCTTGTTGCTGTCGAGCGGCAAGCCGACGCGGAAGTCGCATTCGGTGATCTGCACGTCGATCCCGATCTCGGCGTAGCGAGCCATGTTGTCGCGAATGGCCTGCATATTGGGGACGCCAGATGACGTGTCACCGGTCGGCGTGATGAAGTAGTGACCCTGGAAGCCAACGGCGTCGATGGGGATGCCGCGCGCCTTCATGTCCTGGATGATCTGGAAGACCTTGTCGGCCTTCGCGTTCCCCATCTGCTCGATGTTGTAGTCGTTGTAGAGCAGCTTGGCGGTGGGCTCGTTCATGCGCGCGCGCGTGAACGCGAGATCCATGAAGTTGTCGCCGATGGTGTCGTGCCAAATCGTCGGGCGAAAGCCGGACCCGTCATCGGCGACCGCCTCGTTGACGACATCCCAGTACGGGAATTGCCCGACGTAGCGCCCCACCAGCGCATCGATGTTCGCGTACATGATGTTCGTCAGATCTTCGGCGCCGAAGTTGCCATCGGTGACCCAAGACGGCACCTGGGTGTGCCAGACGAGCGGATGCCCGTGCACTTCGAGGCCGTTCTGCTGCGCCCAGCCGACGATCGCGTCCGCGAAGGTGAAGTCGAACACGCCTTGCGTCGCCTGGATGACGTTCATCTTCATCGCGTTCGACGGCGTGATCATCGCGAATTCGCCGGTGACGATGGAGTTGTGCAGCGGCGAGCTCAAGAAGATGGGGGTATCGACCGCCACGCCCATCTTCAAGAAGCCTTTGTAGTCCTTGAAAGGGTGGCCCGACGGAGCGGGCGTCGTGTACGCGGGCGCCGCGGGTGGAGCGACTGGCTCGAGGACGACGTTGTCGATGCAGACGATGCCCCCCGTCTTTCCGCCAATTTGGTACTGGAACTGCGCCATCGGGTCGTCCCAGAGATTCAAGTACGTATAGTCGAAGACCTGCGGCTCGGTGGTGAGCTGGACGGGCAGGTTGAAGTAGTCGGTGTATGGCTCCACTCCCAGCCCCGTCTTGAACCGAACCGTGCGCTCGGCGTCGGCCCAGATCGCGAAGGTGATGTGGTAATACTGGTTCGCCAGCATGGCCAAGTCGCTCTGTCCGACGATCACGTCCCAGGGGTTCTGCCCGCCCGCCTCCATGCTGACGCAGAGCGCGCCGCTGTCGACTGCCAGCGTGTAGTCCGCCGGGTAATCCGGGGTGTCGTTGGCGTAGCCCCACCAAGGACCGGTGCTCGTCTCGTCGAACGTGCCGTTCGCGAGGAGACTCATGGTCGTATCCGGTGCGGGCAGCATTACCCCCGTGGCTATCCCCGTGCCCGTCGTGCCGCCACTGCCGGCCATCCCGCCAGCGCCCCCCATGGCCGTCATTCCGCCGGAACTCGTCATGCCGCCGGCACCGGCCATGGCCGTCATGCCTCCCGCGCCCCCCATACCACCTGCGCTGGTCATCCCGCCCGCGCTCGTCCCGCCGGCGCCCGCCATGCCGCCGACGCCGCTCATCCCCCCCGACCCGCCGGCGCTCGTGCCGCCCGCTCCGGCCATGCCGCCCATTCCAGCGGTGCCTTGCGCCGACGCAGCAGAGGCCCACAAGCACAGAGCGACGATCGACGAACCTCTCAGAATTTCACGTACGGATGAAGTGGCGAACACAGGCGACCCCTTGGGTAGGTAACGGACTCTTATAGATCACCCCGCAGGCCGCAACCAACCCCGGATCACCGCAAAATCGACCTCGTTGAGCCCCGCGTGACCCAAAAGGTACGCCGCGTTGGCAATTCCGCGGTTCGTACCGGGGTCACGCGAGCGGGTACGATCGCGGCAGCTTCACGGCGGAGCCGTGGTTCTTCCCCGACGAGTTTGCATAATGCGAACTCGGCGCGAAGCCGGCGCTTCGAGCGTCCCCAGAGTTGGGCGATGCGTTCGTTCCGGCTGGCCCCATCTCGAAAACACCGGGGCCAAGGGCAATCGAACTGGCAATAACGGCGCGCCGCGAACATGGAACCCCCGGCCAGGAGAGCTGTCTGGAAGCTCTGTCTGCACCGCGACTCGAAAAGTGGCCGACGCTTGGTCGTGCGGCGGACATGCGATGAAGCCGCCCGCCACTGTCAGAGGGATTGCAGTTCGACACCCACGAAGATCCGAGTGACGTCGAAGTTTGTCGCGATAGACGTCTCGCGCTGCATGTTGGACCGGCGTCGCAAGTGGGAGCCGAAAAGCGATCCGTACAGCCCTTGCTTTGCTCCCAACAGGGAGAGTTTTGTCACCTGAAACGTCGCTTCGAGTCCCAATTCCAGACTGGTGTCACGGCGGGCCTCGCCCAACCAGGTGTTGTCGGCATCCCTGGCCTCGTAGCTGTCGAAGTTTCTCAGCCAGCCCTCGGCAAATGACTCCACTCTCCAACGCTTGGTCGGCAGCAGCGTCCCGCGAAACGTCAGGCGATGGCGCCGGTAGTCGTAGTAGTCCGGGATGAATTTGGCGATCAGATCGCCGTTGATCCGTCCGGTCATGCGGCGGTCGTAGTGGTTCGAGTCGTTCAACTCGTACATGTAGCGCAAGCTCGTGCGCAACGACTTGATTGGACGCACGGCCGCCAACACGAACGGTGAACGCTCGAAGTACGTCTTGCTCTCGGTTGCTCGAGACAGGCTCCCATCAGCGTTGAGCACTTCGTAACGAGCATCCAGGTAGCGCGTGTAGGACAGTTCGGTGCCGAGGACCATGCGACTGTATGGCGCGAACGTGTAACCCACTTCGGCGCCGCCGGTGATCCCATCCTGATCCAACTTCCTGTCAGCGACTTCGTAATTGGGGAACTTCTTGTAGAACCCTTCGACCGAAACCTCGCCGTAGACGCCGCGGGACTTTCCAACGCGCACCTCGGGCGTCACGCGGAACGCTCGCCGCTCGTCGAACTCCAGTTGGGGCAGCCACCAATCTGCAGTGGCCTTCAACTTGGTCGACACCCAACGATTCCACGGCCGCGCCCACTTGGCTCGCGCCGTCAGGTCATGCATCGGTTGGGTCAAGCGCGAATCCGTCGACGCAGCTTCGTCTTCCTCGGGAAAGTTGAAAGTCTTGGTCGAGAAGGGATCGAACTCGTAAGCGAGCTCGAGCCTGAAGTCGTCACTGGGCGTGTGGAGACCGCCCTCGACGGAAGCATTGACCAGCGGCGCCCAGCGGTGCGCTTGCCAGTAGGTGCCACCAAACAATCCCAAACTGACGTCGAGGCTGGTGGTGACTTCTTCCGCCTTCTTGCGCTTGCTGCCCGTCTTCTTTCGCTTCTTTCTCTTCTTACCGTGCTCCGTCGGTTGAGCCTTTCGGACCGCCCGCGAACCGTGATCTTCGGCCGAATCCTCTTGGGCGACTGCGCCACGGGAGACCAAACTCAGTGCACACGCCACCATCACGGTCAGCCGCGTGCTCGTCACGCACGCGGCTCGACGCGGAGTGGCCCAGGGAGAGAATCCCATTCTGTTGTTCCTGGGCGTCGAATCTGACTCAGCAACCGTGCAGGGCTGCGTAGTCGCGCGCTTGCTGTGTGTAATTACTCTGTGGGAAGTCAGCATCGAGTGTCGTCAGGATTGCGTCGACGTCGCTGCAGGCTCCCGCGTCAGTCTGCACGCGTACGCGGTAGTACATCGAGTTGTCGACGTACACGCTATCTGGGTAGGCCGCAGCGACTGCCTCCAAAGCGGCAAGCGCTTCCGGGAGCTGGCCAGAATAATACAGCGCCTTGCCCTTGTAGTACTGGGCGTTGTCCAGGTAGATCGATTCTCCCAAAGCCAGCACCGCGTCGAGCTGCTCGATCGCTGCGCTGTAGTCCTTGTCCGAGTAGTACGCCCGACCGAGGTAGTAACGGGCGTTGTCGACGTAAGTGCTGTCCGCGTGATCGGCGATGAACGCGGTGAGGCGCGCCTCGGCGGTCGCCATGTCTCCCTGCTCGAAGTAGACGCGTCCCGCGTAATACGTCGAGTTGTCGGCGTACAGGCCCTGAGGGTCCACAGCCATGGCATCTTCGAAGTCTTTCAATGCCTGACCGAACTCATCGAGGCGAAAGTGCGAACGGCCCGAGAAGTACTCGGCGCCTTGAACGAAAGGCGAGTCGGGGAAGTCGGCAAGCATGCTTTCGAACGCGGCGATGGCGGCGTTGAAGTCGCCAAGCTCGTACTGGCAGCGGCCTACCAAGTAGGCAGCGTTGTCGGCGCGGGGTGAATCTGGGTAGGAATCCAGCACGTCTTGGAAACCAGCAAGCGCCGCAGCAAAATCACCCGCGTCGTATGCGGCCAACGCGTCCTGGAACGCGACCTCACTCGGGTCGCCGGGATCGATCACCGTGGATGCGGGTGTCGTGGTGTCTGGAACGGGCCCGGGATCGCTCGGTCGCGTGGCATCCGGCGCAGCGGGCTCGGCAGGCGACGCGGTCGTGGGATCCGTGGGTTCTTGCTGGGCCTCCATGGACGGATCCGTCGCACCGTCTTGCATGCCCTCGGCAACGCTGTCGGCAGGGTCCCCAGTATCGTCGACCGGGGAGGTTGAACTCGGTGAATCGATACCGTTCGGACCATCGAGGGTTGCCACATCGCCGGTGTCGTTTCCACCGCAGGCGACCGCTGAGCTGCAGAGCGCCGCCAGAATGCCAAACCTCACCCCTGACCATTTAAGATATTGCGTAGCCATTTGCTTCCTGTGCTTCTCGTTCATTTTTGTTCACTCACCACAACGAGCCAACATGGCCCGCGCGGAAGGGTTCGAATCGTTCTGAGCAAGAACCCGCTCGACTTCCTGTCGACAGCCGTTGGCGTCGTTGCCCATCAAGTGCAGTTCCGCAAGCTTGAGCCGCGTATCCGAGTCCGAAGGCTCGTGGTCGAGCGCATCGTTGAGATGGGCCCTGGCGGGTTCGAGTTGACCGAGACGAGCCTCGGTGTATCCGAGGTTCTTCAGTGCCCCAGCGTGACCCGGCGCGAATGACAAGGCCGTCTCGTATGCTTGCTTCGCTTCTTCGAGTTGCTGCGACATCGACAAGGCGACGCCCAGGTTGAACCACGCCTTGACGTATCGCGGGTGCTTGGCCAGCAACTGCCGGTAGCTTGTGATGGCGCCAGCCGGATCGCCCGCTTTTCGTTGGCTGATCGCGTACGTCAGTACGAGGCTGAGATCATCTGGTCGAAGTTCGACGGCCTTCCCGTAGGCGTCTCTCGCCACGCTGTAGCGATGCTGACGGTAGGCCAGCCTGCCCCGATTCACCCATGCCGGTGCGAAACGCCCATTGGCTGCCAGGGCTTGTGCGAAGCATTCCGTTGCTTGGTCGTACCGCTGCTGGTCGAGGTGCAAGCGCCCGAGGTTGTTCCAGGCAGCAGCGTAGTCCGGACGTTGGTTGATCGCGGTTTGGTAGGCGCTTTCGGCGCCGTCGATGTCACCTGCTTGGCGGCGCAAACCAGCGATGTTGAACCACGCCTCAGGGTAGTCGTCCGGGCGCAGCTGGGTGGCTTTGGCATAGTACTCGAGGGCTTGCTTCTGCTGGTGCGAGCGAGCGGCCGCCAAACCTGCGAGAAACAGGTTCTCCGGCTCGTCTGGCGCTTGGTCGATGAGTGTCCGAACTTGCGCGCGAGCCTCGTCGAAGTCCTCGGCATCGAGCGCGAGCTGCACCAGTTTTCGACGCGCCTTGGTCGAGCCGGGGTCGAGCGCCAACGAGCGGCGATAAGCCAATAGCGCATCGTCTTTGGCACCCCGCTCCTCGTGAATACGACCCAGCAAGCGTTGAATGAGCCCCAGCTCGGGCGCCAACTTGGCGGCCCCTAGCGCATGCTCCAACGCCCGCTGCGAATCGTTGGGATCGTCCGATTCGAGAAACGCGTAGCTGGCTCGGATCCAGGTGTTCACGGACGCAGGCGCCCGTTCGATCGCCTCGGCAAGCAACTTGCGAGCGCGAACACGATGACCCAGCCCCATGTGGCAACGGCCCAGAAGTGTCAGAGCCCGGGCGCGCTCCTCGTTCGACCCGGACGTGGCTGCAGGCTGCAAAACGTCCGCCGCGGCGTCCAACGAACCGCGCTCTCTGAGCAGTTCACCCAAAGCCAACCGCGTACGCGAATGATTCGGGCGTAGCTCCATCGCGCTACGGAACTCGCGTTCGGCTCGTTTGAGGTGCCCCTGGTTCTGATGTACGGCTCCTGCCTCGAACAACACGACAGGATCCCGCGGTGCGGCCCCCAGCGCGGTTTCGAGTAAATCCGCAGCACGCTCTACGAGGCCGGCTCGAAAGCTCCAGTGGGCGACTTCCACGCGAAGCCGAATGTCTTCGGGATGCTGCGCGAGCAGCGCATCGTAGGCCGCGAGCGCCTTGTCGTACTCCCGGCGCAGCGCATACCCCCTGGCCAGTTGCTGCTCGGCACTGACCGCAGCATTGCCCTCCTCGTCGAAGTCGGCCAGATCGTCCATCTCTTCCGAAGCCTGGTTGTCGACGATCTCGATGCGCAGGGTTTCTGCGGAGCGGTGCCCCGCCATCGATTCGACGGCGACAGAGCCCACGATCAACGCGAGCATGGCGCTCGCTACCGGCCACAAGCGCGAGGCCCTCACGACGCCTCCTCGACGGGCAATACGTCGTAGAGGCTCTTGCCATTGACGTTCTGGATCTCGAGCCCGGGACGTGCGTTGAGCTCCAACACGATGGGGCGTTCTCGGTGGTCGATCACGATGTCGACGCCGAGGTACCCCAGCGGCACGCTCGCAGCGCAGGCACGCGCGACATCGAGAACGTCGTCCCAGACCGGCAGTTGCCGGTGCAAGAGAGCACAGTCATTGTCGGGATGAGCGGTGATGGCAACGCCCTTCTGGCTCGCTCGCGTTGTCATCCCGGACGTGATGTCGACGGCAATGCCGATGCCACCTTGGTGCAGATTGGCCTTGCCCGCCGAGCGCGCCGTCGGCACGCGCAACATGGCCATCAACGGCACGCCCCGCAGCACGATGACGCGCAAGTCGCAGACGCCGTCGGACCACAACTCGGCAAACAAAGGGTGCGGCTCGAGCTTTTCCTCGATCAGCGCGCGGTCGTTCATCTTGCGACCGAAGGCCCCGAAGACGATGCTCGCGAGGTGGTGATGCAAGTCGTCGGCGGAATGCAGGCGGCCCCCGGCGGTTTGCCAGCGCCTCACTGGAGCGGAGCCGCCTTCGGCCGGAACCTCGCTCAGACGATCGCCCACGACCAACACGCCGTTGCCACCGCTACCGTTGGCGGGCTTGAGCACGAAGTGCCCCTCGTCCAACAATCCGTTCAGACATCGCTCCACGTCGAACAGCCCCTCGCACACGTCGAGCGTCGCAGCCATCGGGACACCCCGCGTCGCCAGCAGCTCTTTACAGACGATCTTGTCGTCGACCAACGGGTATTGAGCGCGCTGATTGTGCTCGTACACGAAGTCCACGTTGCGTCGGTTCATGCCGACGACGTTCTGGGAGCCCCGTTGGTAAGCCAGCAGGATCCCCTGCAATCGTTCCCAAAAGGTCATGCGCCTGTCCTCGCCGCGATGAGGCTCCGAAAGCGCCACAATTCCAGCACCCGCACGCCAATCCAGCGCCCCAGGTAAATGTTGGCGGCGACCACCAACAACAACGACTCTGGAAAGCCACCGACGATCGCCTGCATGGCGAGCGAGTTCATCACCACGAAACAGCCCAGCACCACGATCAACGTCCCGGACAGTTGCTTCAGAGCAGAAGTCGCCCCTTCCTCGGTGAGCGCCAGGTAAAACCGCTCAGCGGCAATCGCCATCACGGCGATCGGGAAGTACGACAGGCGAGCGAGTTGCAACAGACCGAAGCGTTCCGCTAGCAGGCTCACGCCCAACATCGTCAGCACGACCACTGCCAGCAAGATGGCCAACGTCGGCGAGTGAAGCAGCCGCAACCGCGCAATCAGGTTGCGGGCCAACGCGACCGACGCAATCACGAGCAGGATGCTGACTGTGCCCCACAGCAGACCGGTTTCTCCAGCAGCTGCAGCGATCAGCGCCGGCAGAAACGTCCCAAACGTCGGCATGCCCACGACGTTGCGGAACAACACGACGATGAGCGCTCCGATGGGAAGCATCAACACGGTTCGGAGCAACGAAAACGGCAGACCCAGCCGCTGATACAGGCCCCACAGATTCAATACGCTCTGGGAGTCCGTCAGCAGGGGCGCCGGCACCAGGTGGCTCTGAACGTCGAACGTGTAGTCGAAGTTGACGTCTGCCGTGTGACGAAACAAGGACTCGTCGCCGCGATACAGCACGAGGTAGTGCGCCGGCAAACTGGCAAAGTGCCCGTTGGTCGGGTCGAAAGGAACCCAATGACCACCCAAGTAGGACTCGACCCACTGGTGAGAGGTCCGCTTCTTGCCGTCTTCGAGCACGAGGCCACCCACGAGCCGTGTCGGAATACCGCTGGCTCGAGCCAGCGCCGCAAACAGTCGGCTCTTGCCGTTGCAGCTGGCCTCGCCAAGACGCAGCGCGGTGAGCGCATCCGTCACGCCTTTGAACGCCCGGCCTCGCAGCGACGATGTCAGCTCGAAGATCCGCTGCAGGCGCAGCAAGACCGGACCGGAATCGGCATGGGCCTCGGTGAGCGCGGTGCGGATCTGCGGGTCGTCGACTTGAATGGCCTCGGTGGGTCCTAGGTAACCAGCCACGGACGCCGTGTAGCTCTGCGGTAGCGTCAACGTCGGACTGATCTCGTACTCGACCGCTTTGGTCCGCACCGAGTAGTCGAGGTTGAGCGCCGCCCCGTCGGGAACCGATGCTCCCGCCCAGCGTGCAACTCGGTTGAGCCCACGACTCTCAGCGACGAAGCGAAGACTAGCGTCGGCTTTCTGCTCCGGCGTCGTGATGGTCTGGCGCTCGTCGCTCGACGGCAGGAACGTTTGGGCGGAAACCCGTCCCCAGTCCCCATCGACCTTCATACGGACGCCGACCTGGTACTCCGTCTGCGGAAGCACCCCATCGATTCGATAACCGAGCCATCCAACTTTGTACGCGATCAACGCGAGGGGCAGCGCGACGAGCACCGCGAAGACCCATCGCGTAGGCCAAGTCGAAGATCGGAAACCCAACATGTTCAAGCCAAGAAATCCCGCGCACGGCGCGTACAATGGGCAGTGGCCAGCGCGTCCCGATCCATGAATCGAGCTGTTCGTTTTTCGAAGACGCGGCCGTTGCAACCCGTTCTTGCAGCAACAAGGGGGCGAAATCTCGAGTCGCAGGAAAGCGCCCACACCAGCGGAGCTGAAGATCGGTCTCAACCCGGGGCGACGTCTGGAGCGCTGAGCCATCTACCGCGACTTCGCTTGTCCACCCACCGACCCAGCCAGACACCGTCAGGCAAGTGACGAAAACAGAGCGTGGTCAGCGGCTCGAGTCAAAACTGAATGGCCGCGATCGTGTGGTGGTTCAGCGTCCACCCGACGATGATTCAGGCATGCCAGCGAGGCGGACCGCTCCGGCGCGCGCCCCTCGATCACATACACCTACAGCAGGACGCGTGACCACGGCGATCGCATCCCTGCCTCGAGACAGGGCTGCCGCTTCGCCCCACACACGACTCCACTCGTCGAGTCCTCTTCGAGCGGGTCGCCATCCCGAATTCTGAGCTATGCTTCCAGCCAATGCGGTACTTCGAGTCCGGTCTCCCTTCCCGACGCACTCGCTCCCGAAAGGCAGCACTGCCTTGGTGGCTGGTCGTTGTTCTCAGTCCACTATCCGTTGGATGTTTGAGCGCGGGGGGAGGGAACAAAGCCGACTCGGAACCAAGGAAGACCAATCGCACCGCGAGCGACGCCGGGACGGAGACCGACGACGGAGACTCGCAGGACGAAAGCGAGGGGCGCGATGGCGACGACTCGCCCGGCCCAGCCAGGCCCGGTACGGCACAGGAGGCAGATGCGTCCTCAGGTAATCAGGACCCGGCGAACGAACCCGGCAAGGAAGGTGGGGCCGGGTCGCCGCCTTCGGATGCGCCGACACCCGATGACGATACCCCCGCAGATCCAGAGCGGCCCAAGACTCCACCTGGGGACGTCTTGTTTCAACCTGGTCAGTTGCTGCAAGTGGACATCACCGCGAGTGCGGATGTCATCACCGCGATAGAACAGTACGGCAACGAAGAAGTCTACCACCCCGCATCCGCTCAGATCCGCGGCATGGGTGTCGATACCGGGCTGCTTGCGGAGATTGGGCTGCGACACAAGGGCAATTGGTCCCTTCATCATTGCTGGGACGAGTTTGGCGGCGTTCGCAGCTACGCAGCGGAATGCTCCAAGCTATCGTACAAGATCAAGTTCCACGAATACGATCCCGACTTGCGCTTGGACGGAGTGAAGCGCCTCAACCTGCACGCGGTATCCGGCGAACCGAGCAAGATGCGCGACATGATCGCCTACCAGACTTTTCGCAGTTTCGGAATCGACGCACCCAGAACAGCCCCTGCACGTGTGACCATCAACGGCGAGGTCGCGGGATTGTTCATCGCTGTGGAAGCCATCGACGGTCGTTACACCGCGTCGCGCTACCCGGAGGGTGGCGACGGGAACCTCTTCAAGGAAATCTGGCCCAACGCGCTGGCTGAAGAAGCGGATTTCATCGAAGCGCTGCGCACGAACGACGAAGAGCCAGACGTGTCGGACATGCTCGCCTTCACCCAAGCAATTGCCACCGCAACCACCGACGACTTCGCCGACCACGTCGCTCGCTGGGTCGAAGTGCCCCAACTGCTGCGTTACATCGCCGTGGATCGCGCATTGAAGAACTGGGACGGGATCATGGCATTCTACCTGAACCACAGCCCCCACAACTTCTACTGGTACCACGACGACGGCCCGGAAGATCGCTTTCACTTGATCCCGTGGGATTTGGACAACACGATCTGGGAGTTCGACCCCTACATGGCCCCGGAGCAATGGGCGACGGCCGCGCCGATTCCGAATTGGAATGAGGAACCGCTCAACTGCAACCCCAGGCCGGTCTGGACCGAAGACAGCGACGTGAGTGTCGTTCCTCCACGCTGTGACGCGTTGCTCGACCGTTTGGCGGAGCTGTACTGGGATGCGTTCGTCGTTTTTGGCGAAGAGCTACTGGCAGGGCCCATGAGCGCCCCAGCGCTCGATGAACAGATCGCCCATTGGTCCACCGTTTTGGAGCCGCTCGTGGCGGACGACCCCACGCTGTCGCTCGAAGAGTGGTACTTTCAGGTGGAGGAACTGGGGCGCTTCACGCAACGTGCCAGGCAGGACTTTCGAGCGTTTCTCGACGAAGGCCTGATCGATGAATCTTCAGCACAGCCCGTCGAGCCCTCCCCGGTGGATCCGCCGACGGCGTTGGATGGTCCAACGACGGATGACGGTCTGCACGTCGGTGCGGTGACGAATTTCGAGTTCCCTGGGGTGTTCGGTGCCGAACCGGCAGGAGTCTTCACCGTCAACGCCGACAACTCCGTCGTGAACGTATTTTGGAATGACGTCGCGCCGCTGTCGGGCACGGCCGACATGCGAGCAGAGTTCACCTTCGACAGTGGTCCTGACGCTTACGACGAGTGGGTCAACATCGGCATCGTGAACGAGACCGCGGACGTGCGCAGCTATGGTGGGATACGAATGACGGTGCGCGCAGACGTTCCCCGTACCGTTCGCATTCGACTGCTCAGCGATGCGTACGACGAGCTGTGGGGCGGCATCTGGACGGAGTTCGGTGGCTACTACGAGGTGGGTACCGCGCCGACGGAGTTCGTCTTCGCGTTTGCCGATCAAGTGTATCCAGACTGGGCCAAAGACAGCTGGGAGGCCGATCAGGGGTTCACGACCAGCGACGCAGCAGCACTACAGCAAGCGCTCGCATCGTTCACCGGCATCCTGTTCAATCCAGAGCCGAGTTGGGACGGGGACGGCAACCTGCAACAAGCGTCAGAGTCGGGCTTCCTTCAGATCGACAATCTCGCGTTCGAGTAGCACCGCGCTCGCGGGAAGCCGCCAGGCGCTGCGTGCTGGGTTGCCGCGTGAAGTGAAAGCGCGGCGGCGACACGGCACCGCACAGGCGCACCGACGAGTCTTCGGACGCGTGGGCCCCCCGGCTTGGTAGCAGCATCAGGCGCGGCTTCACTCCTCGAAGGCTCTGTGATCTTGGGCGTCGTCGTCGTTCGGCGCCTTCGACCCCTTCCCGACATAGGCAAGCAGACGCCCACGTTGGCTGAGGCGCAGGTCGTAGTCCGTGTTGCAGGTGCGCAACACGACGCGCGAAGCATCGGGCACGTCCAATAGCGCCACGAAATGGATACTTTCGCGCTGCTCGTAGCAAATCCCAGACGAGCGCCGAAGTTGATATTCCCGTTGGGGGCGTAGCCGAGCGCGAGCCGCGGCGAGGCGCCTGGAAGCCCTGCGTTCGAGGTCTCGACCGTCGCCTCAGGATCACTGCCCTTGGGGTCGTTCTTGGTTGTGATGGAGCTGAAGACGTCCGCAGACAGACTCAATCGCAGCGCACCACCGACACCAGCGCTCGCAGACCCGGACACGTCATTGGCGTCCTCATCTATCTGACCTTCGCTCTGTGCTAGAGCACTGCCGCCGAAGGAAAATGCAACGAACCAGGCAGTGAGCATCGCGCGTGTTCGCGACTTGACGGTTCGAATCATCGACCGCCAATACAAAAGGTGTCCTGGGTTTGCAACCCATGATGCTCACTCTACTGCATTTGTATACTGTTGCGAGCCCGGGCCGCTTTCAGTGGCATTCGCGAGCATCGAGTGTGACCGACGAGGACTTCCGTGTCGTTGAGCTGCTGGCTGAGCGAGGTATCACCCGCCAGGGCAAGCGAGCTGATAACTCTGGTCCCAGGCGCGTTGGTTCTGCTGCCAGTCCGCGTGGGTGATCGCACCGCCGCAGTCGAAGTCTTTTCGGTCGACGCTGAAGCTCCAGTTTATTTAGTGTCAAACTCGCGCCGGAACGAACGCCGTCTGACGAAACCCAAGTGGACATCCGCCTTCGTCGCGGCAGGTGTGCAATCGTGTATCGAAGCCTGGATCGCCGAGGTCGAGTGATCGCGCCGAGCGCTCAGTGAGGGATGCGCCGCCAAGCGCCGCGTGGTGAATCGACCCATCCCAGAAGAGCTCTACGGCGTGGCGCGATCGTCGACGCGGTGGCGTTTGGCAGCTGCCGCGACCGATGTTCGGATGCGACAGCCACGACCGCGGTCGGGGACCACTCACCTGCGGCGGGTTGGGGGTAGTGACGTTGCGCTCGAATCGGGCTCACTCACTGTGCGGGGCCCTGACACAGCGCGGCGTGGGCGTAGTCACACGGGGTCGTCGCCCACGACCAACTCGGAACGTCGTAGGTCAGACGCACACAACTCGCTTCGCCAGTCGCGGGTTCGTCGGACTTCCAGTGGACGTAGGCGCTACCCACGGGGTTGCCACTGGCATAGAAGGGTGCCGGTTGGTCGAGCCAGTACCATGTGTCGTCGGAAAGTGGGGAATGTGCACCGATCCACGTTTCGGTATTGAGTAGCCCCACCGCGACCTGGTGTTGCGCTTCGCTCTGGATCGTTGCCAGATCCCAGCCGGCGCCGCGAGCCTGACAGGATTGGCGAGCGGCTCTCCAACTACTCGCGGCCTGCAACCAATGATAGCAGTAACCGCCGGGAGAGAACGTCTCGTCGCTGGCACAAGTCGTGGGGTCGGGACGGGTCGTGAAGTACAGCGCCGACGCTCCTTCGAGTCCCGCGAACGCCCCCCCACCGAGGCCCACAACGCCCCCCGAGGGCACCGCGACGGCATAGGTCGTGTCACCCGCCAGCACGCTGCTGGGAGTGAACGTCAAGGTCTCGCGGTCCAACGCCGCGCGGGCGCCACCAATCGGGGCGGTTTCGACCACGGCACTCGACGACAACTCTGTGAGGATGAGTGCGCCGGAACCGACACGGACCGGCTCTGAGAACACGAACTCGATACTTGGGGTGGTGGTGACACCGCTCGCGCCCTGCGACGGACTCGTGCTGACGAGTTCCAACGCGGGCGGCCCGGCCGGAGGCTCCACGGGACTCGGCGTGTCATCCACCGTTTGGAACGAGAACGCCGAGGGGTCACCGATGCCGGAGAACTCGTTACCCCCGGGGGTGATCACCGTACCTGGATCTGCCAACAGGTAGTAATCCGTCCCCGGAGAAAGCGGATCGGCCGGGTCGATGGTCACGTCCGATGCCGCAACCGTTACTCGCGGGCTCCCCACTTCAAAGACTTGTGCGTTGGCGCCATCCTTCTCGAACAGGAGGAACCTTCCGCTTCCGAGCTCCACCTGCTCCCCGAACGAAAGCACCAGATTGATGGTGCGGTCGACGTTCAACGAGCCGTTCGCTGGTGTGGTGCCTCGCAGCGCCAGAGCTCCGGGCGCGGTGGTGCTGAAGCGAACGAGGATGCCTTCGGGTGGACCCAAGACGGTACCCGCGGCGCCCACCAGCAACCCCCGCTCGATGTAAACTTCGTAGGCGGTGCTTGGTGTGAGCGCCGTGCTCCAGTCGATGGACACCTGGTAGTCGCCAAAGCGGATCCGCTCGGACTCCGCCATCAAGCGTTCCAACTCGAGGCCTCCGCTTCGCAGCACCGCGGTTCCATTGCCCCGACGAACCGTCGTGTTGAAGGCGAGGGTGACCAGGGCGTCCAGCGCAACGTTCGTCGCCCCGTTCTGGGGCACCGTCGCTACGAGCACCTCCCCGCTGCCATCGGTCTCACCTGCGTCCGTTTCGCCAACTGAGGTGGGCGTTGGGGAAACCTCCCACGTGCTTGCTGGTGTCGGGTCGGCGGGCGGTGCGCCGGTGTCCGTGTCGCTGGGGCGGGACGTATTCTGTTCCGGTACGGACGGTTGCGCCGCTTCGGTCGGAAGGGGTCCTGCTCCCGTCCCTGATTTCAGGTCGAGATCAGAATCACACGCGGTCAGCACCACCAAACCGGCAAGCCCCGCGGAACGCAACAACAACGAGATGGTCCTGAAGTTGGAGATCTGCACGCTATTTCTCTTTAACGACCAAGTGTGGGCGGTTGTCGGCGAACCGGGTGCTGCGAGTCGTTGTTCTCAATTCATGTCGTCCCCAGGCGAAACCTTCCGAGAACTCCGCCGCCCCAAGCGATTTCTTCAGATGTGGTGACCAGCCGGGATGTAACGGGGCAACACGGACTTCGTACACTGGTTGCCGCCAAAGAAGCACAAACACCGTGCTTCTGAGCACACGAGGCGGTTGTTCGACTCGGATCGCTGCCCCAAGTGACCGCTCCCGCGGCTCATGACGAGCGGGTACGGGGCGAGCGGGGTTGTTCCGTTTTGCCTCGTCCCGTTCCGTTTCGTTGCGGGCGCTTCGGTACACGGAACCTTGGTCGAGGCGATGTGGGCGGTAGTGTTCGTTGCGCTTCGTGTTGCGCAACGCCAACAACCCAAGCAGCTCGGCCGATGACCGGCGCGCACGAGACGTACATGTACTCCGTTCAGCTCGCTGTCCGCCAGAGGGTCAACCCGGGCATTCTCCCCTGAGCGGAGGCGCTGGTTGACGCCTCCGGATGCCAACGTTTTGAACTGACTGCACCCTTGAGCTACCCCCAGCGGCAACCACAGCTCGGTAGCCACCAAAGGCGCGCTGCCGCTCAACACGTAGCCACACGTGGCAATCGTGCGCAGCGACGCTCAGCATACACACCTTCGTCGACGGCGTCCTGCAGCGCACCGCCAACAACCCCAGCACACCGCTGCAAACTACCGGTGCGTTGATGATCGGCGCCGGGCACTACGGACAGTTCACAGGCGAAATCGACGAGCTGCGCATCTACAACCGAGCCTCGAGCGACAACGAAGTCCAGACGCTGTCGACGCTCTGAGTCGCCCGCCACCCCGGTGGAGCGCGCCACCAACAACCAACCCCCGAAGGCAAGGGCGGCTCGTCGCCAAACGGTCACACCGCGGCGCCCCGACTTGGCGCTCAAGACCAAGCACGACTCGTTCCGCGCGTCCCGTGCGCTCGTTTCGACCCTGGCTTCTCCCGGAATCAAGCGGCCGCGGGCGACGCCCCAATGGGGCGCGAGGATGTCGGTTATGAGGAGCGATGGGGCACGCTGGGCATCAATTCGAGTGGTGCTCCCCGCGTCGGATATCAGGCGCGTGACATCAGTGGCGGCGTGAGCTGGCCCGATCCGACGAGACCACCGTGCGTCGCTGGGACGGACATGACCTGGAGTCGTCTCGCGGTCATGCAGTCCTACCAGTAACTCGACCAATCAATCACGACCGAGCCGCGTCGGGGCTTGGAGCGCCTCGCAAGACTCGGCGCGGCGTCCAAAGCGGGGCCTGAGCCGAGAGGTACCTGCCCCGCTTTCGCTGCCTGCATCCCCTGCAGCCCCAACCGGGGCTCGAAAAACTGCCCGATATTCGTGCTCGCCCAGTCAATCGTGCCCTGGGTGCGATCCCCTCTGCCACCCAGGAACGCGAAGCATGCATCGGATGTCCTGCATCATGAGCGGGTGTGCTAGCGTCCTCGGGTGCTTGATCGCCATTACCTCGGGTTACCGCTGTCACTGCTGCTCTTCATCAGCGCCTGCGGCCAGGACGACACTTCATCGAACGAGACAGACCCCCTCGACACCGGGTCGTCGCCCGCGACCGGGCCCATTGCCCCAGGGCAACAACCGAGCAACACGGGGGTGCCGGGGGCGAGTCCGAGCCCAACCCCCACACCGACTTCGCCGGGGTCGTCGCCCTCAGCAACTCAGTCCGCTCCCGGTCCGAGCGAGACCACCCAACCCTCCACCGAGATGTCAGCGCCGGATGTGCCCGGGATGGCACCGACGATGCCCGAGTCCACTGGCGTCGGGGGCACTGGCGGCACGTCGCCCACCGCTGCGGGGGGCGCCGGAGGAGCCCCCGACGACCCCGCGCCCGCCGCTGGCGGCGTGCCTGCTGGCGGCGCCGGTGGGATGGACTCGATGCCGACGCCGGGCGGCTCCGGAATCTGCGCAGCCGGCGAAAGCTACGGCGATCCCCTCGAAGGGATGGGTGCGGTGATGGAGATCGGCCCGCCCACGCAGGGTCCGATGACCTACTTCGCGTTCATCGAGGGGCCAGTTTGGATCGCTTCGTTGGGAACGCTCTTCTTTTCGGACAACGCCTCGTCGCCCGCAGAAGTGATTTGGAAGCTGGTACCGCCGTCCACGACGCCCGAGTTGTTCATGGAAGCGAGCGGCAGCAACGGCCTCGCCGTCGACGCGAACGACCAACTCATCCTCGCCGATCAGCGTGCCAAACGCATCACGCGCGTGGATCCGACGACGGCGATGGTGACGGACACCCTGGTCCCCGCAGGTAACTACCAACCCAACGATCTGCAGATGCGGAGCGACGGCAACCTCTACTTCACCGATCCGAACAGCGCGGGCCGCGGCTTCTACCGCGTGTCGCCCGCGGGAGAAGTCACCGGGCCGCTGCTCGACGTGAACGCTCCAAACGGCGTCGTACTGTCCCCCGACGAAAACACCCTCTACGTCGGCGACGTGCAGAACCGCGAAATCCGGACCTTCGCCCTCGCCAGCGACGGCGCGGTCGACACTGCCAGCGGCACGCTTTTCGCGACCACCCAGGGCGCGACCCTCGACGGCATGGCCGTCGACTGCGCCGGCAACATCTACGCCGGTACTGCCAACGGGGTCGAGGTGTTCAGCCCCAGCGGTGACGCCCTGGGGGTAGTGCCGACGGGTGAATCGAGCAACGCCACCTTCGGCGGTAGTGACCGCCGCACCCTCTACGTCACTTCGCGGTCCGTGCTCAAAGCGGTGACCCTGGCGGTTCCCGGCCTGCCAGACTAGAGCGGCAAGTTGCATCCTTCGCCGATCTCGAGCCCCTGCCCTCAATCAGCCGTCTCGTAGCCTGCCGCTTTCACGTTGTCCAACACGTCGAGCTCCGCTCGATCTGCGGGAAAACCTGCGACGACGGCACCTTCGAAGAAGGTGCCAAACGAGTTGTTGCTGCTCGACGAATCGATGCCGAGGACGATCGAACCCTGGTTTTCGATCTCGACGGGCAATCCGCCAGTGTAGGCCATCGTGATGGCTGTCGCGGTCTGCACGTTCGCCATGCTGAGCTGCCATGCGTCCTGACTGGTCTTCAAGAACCCGAGCGCAAAAGGAACCGCCATCGACGGATTCGCCGAGTTCATCACGGGGTCGGCACCGATGGCGCCCCACCCGGGATCACCGGGGTTGGTGCCCCCCGCCCAAACTCCTGCGCCATAGTCGGCCATGAACCACGGGCCATCACCTTCGCCGTAACCCCAGTACGCGACTCCGAGCAACAGCGCGGTGCTCGCGTAGGACGGCCCTGCCAGCGACCCATTGCCGAATTCCCAACAACAGGCCGTCCCAGAATGGGTGCCATCGGCGAGCATGTAAATGCCCTGCGACTCGAGTCCGAAGGGAACCCCATCGCCGGGCTGCGCGAGTGCGTATCCTTGGGTCCGTTCCACGTAGAGCGAGTAAACGCGATGCCCGCTGACGGTCAGCGCGTCCGCGCCGTCATCCCGGTGAATGACCGTTTCGAAGTTGTCGATCGGCAACGTGTTATCCTGAGGCGGCTTGGCCACCTGCAGGTGGTTACCTCTGCCGGACTGGTCGTACAGAATCGAAACCGTGCAGGTCGTGCCGCTGCAAACGGCGTCGAGCGCATCGGCCTCCGCGAAGCCATCTTCCGTCACGCCAATGTCGTGGGTATCGCCACCCGAACCCCGGTTTGCAGCGCTACTCCCGCTGCGGACCTGATACAGCGGTCCGGCGTAATCGCCCCTCAAGGCTCGGATCGTACTGTATGCCGCAACGCAAGGGGTCCCCGCTTGCTCGTAGATATCGCAGGGCCCAGCACCGGGCACCGTTGATGTGCCGCTCGTGCCTCCGGCGCCGCCAGCGTGGCTTTGCTCATCGACAGCGCCGCCGCCGCCTCCCCCACCGCCACTCACGTTGGGCGTGCCCCCCGCGCCCGCTCGCCCGCCGGCTCCTCCTGCAGCACTCGCGTCGGGTACCTCTGCATCGTTTGGAGCGCCGCCGCTCGACACGCGTGGCGTGACGGAATTACCGGTTACCTCTGGCACGGATGATGCGACATCATCGCCGCCCTTGTCAGCCGATTCACCGCCGCTGCCCGGCGTCGCGTCGTCGTCGCTGTTTGGACTCTCATCCGCGTCGAGGCTCTCGCCAGCGGGGCCGTCGTCGCCACCGGAATTCTGCTCGGCGCCAGGGCCCCCGTCGCCACCGGAGCGGTCGTTCGTGCTCCCCTGATCAGTTCGCCTGTCGCTCTCACAGGACAGCAGGAGGACAGCAACGACGCAGGCGGCCAAGTTTTTCGAAGTCAACATCTTGCTCGAGTATCGCCGACGAACCTGCCAACATGATACCACCGTTCGTCTCGCGCTCCACCCTCGACTGACCCGACTCACCCAGCGCACCACGCTGCGGCAGCAATCCGCAGTCATGAAGTCCAACGGGTAACTCAACCAATCAAACACGACAGCGCCACGCTAGGGCTTGGAGCCACTCGCAAGACCTGACGCGGCAACGTCGTTCGACCCGCTGCGCCCCGGTCACCGATGCAAACAAGGGCGGTCGTTCGCCGCGCGGGGCTCAGTGGCTGCGGCGGCGCAGCACCAAGAGGCCCAGTAGCGCCCACAACGGCCAGCTCGACTGCGACGAGCCGCGGCTGGAGTGGTCGGCGATCGTCAGACAGCCGTACGCGGGCTGGTTGGGGCACTCGACCTGGTCGGGACCGACCGTCGGATCGTTGGGATCACCGAAGTTTTCGAGCTCCTCGAGATCGGTGAAGGTATCGCCGTCGCTGTCCATCGTCTCGTCGGGCAGGCTCCCCTCGAGCCCCTTCTCGAGCATGGCGACGTAGAACGGCTTTGCCATGAAGTCAGCGGCTGTCGTCGGCAACGCCGTCGCTGAACCGGGCGAGGCCGTATGACACAAGCGGCAATCCAAACACGTCCCCGTGGGGACCAACGCGTCGTAATACTCCTGCTTGGCATTGGCAGTACCCGACGCCAATCCGACCGACAGTGCCACCGCCCCCACGCTCACCCCACCCAACCCGCGAGTGCGCGCGCAACGAAGACCACAGAACCGGGCGCACGCGCTCGAAACGCCACGCTGGGCCGAGAGCTGATCTAGCGTCGGACTCATGGACTCGACCGTGGCGCGCGACGGCGACGATTGCAAGGGGTGAACACGGGGAAACAGATGAATCGCCAGGGCAGTCGATTCGAAAGAGCGAGCTACTCTCAGCGCTGGGAATAGCTGCTCCGAGGCGCCCAGGGCTCGACCCCATCCAACCGACTGATTGCTGCTTTCTGCCGCGCGCTCACGCGGCGGGCATCGGCATGATCTCGATGCTCTCGAGGACACCGCCGAACGTTCGAAAATGTGGACTGTCTTTGAAGACGTCGGCGAGCGCTTCAAGCAGCGGTGTTCAAGGGCTCCTCGCCACCGCGCCGAGCCTCGTACGACTACTCTCGGCTAGGTTTGGCTCCTGGACTCGCGGGCCTTTCTTCGCCGCGAGATATCGTCAGCGCGTGCACGTTCGTGCACAACACTCGGGGTCCTGTGGAAAACCGTGCACGCAGATGCACAGTGGCGTGCGGTGTGAACACCACGACTGCAACCGCCGCAGCGATCGAGTAGATCGAGTGTGAATAATGATTTCGAAGCGGCCAGTGGCCGGGCATGTAGAGAAGTCCAAACAGCGTTGCTAACCACTGCAAGGAGACATCCCGTTGCCGAATCGATTGTCCTGTTCGAACTCCAAGTCATCGGCTCACCAACCTCAAACCCGCGTCACCGGACTGCGCCCCTCGGCTTCGCGCCTCGCTGTGCTCGGGGCAACGTTTGCCGCGGTGGCGTTTGCTTCGTCCTTGGCCTCTGCCAAACCACTCGTGACGCTCGACGATGCGTTCCGGCAGGTTTCGCAGCAAGCCCCGATGTTCGCGGGTGCCTACTACGACGAAAAGGGCAACCTGACGCTCAACGTCGCCACGTCGTCGAAGGAACCGAATTCGAAAGAGCGCACCGTCGTGCTCGATGCATTCGTCCGTGTCTTCGGCAAAGAGATGCTGCAGCCCAGGCCGTCGTCACGTCGTCCCAATCAAAGGAGTTACGACGTACTGTTTCGAAGTGTGCGCTATTCGTTCGTCGAGCTTTCGACCTGGTACGAGCGCACGGTGCGTCCGATGTTGCGAGCAGAAGGTGTGCGCTTCAGCGACATCGACGAGCGAAACAACCAGCTGTTGCTCGGCGTCAGTGACAAGAAGGTGATGCTGGAGGTCTGGAAGTGGCTCGAAGCAAGTGGACTGCCAACGGACGCGATCGCTCTTGATGACGGTCGAGAGCTGCTGTATCAATACTCCGGATCAATCAGTGGCTCCGTACAGAACCCGGCAATCGCTGGTATCGAACTCGGCACCGAGGACGGTGGGCGCTGCACGCTGGGCATGAACGCCGAGTTCCCCAATTGGTGGTGGACGAGCCCCGGCCTCATCACCGCTGGGCACTGTACGGGCGACTGGGATTTCTTCGGCAACTCGCTGACTCAGCCGGCCGGGGGCGCTGTGGTGGCGATGGAGTTCATCAAGCCGCCATTCGTGCAGTCCGATGACTGTGAGTTTGCTGGCTGCCGCTACAGTGACACAGTTGCAGCACTGTACAACGACGGCGTGCCGTTCGAAGACGACCCATCCATCATCCGCACGCGGGATCCCAACGGCAACCTCAACATCGATGACGACGCGCAAACGTTCGAAGTCATCAGCGCCAGCGGCTGGTTGCTTTCGGGCGACGAGGTTCAGAAGGTCGGTGTCGGTCGGGGCTGGCGCGATGCTGCGATCGGGCAGACGTGTGTCGACTTCGAGGCTCCCGATTCTACGGATGGGCAGCGGGGATTCACGTGCCAGTTTACTGCTCAGAGCCTGACCGGGACGAACGTCTCTTGTCCGGGCGATAGCGGTGGCCCTGTCTTCTTCTGGCACGAGACGCTGCTGCCCAAGGCGCTCCTGGCGGGCTTCCTCTGGGGCGGCCTGCGCCCAAGTGGCGTCTCATCGAATTGTGCGCCCGAGTACGTGTTCAGTCCGCTTTCTGGCGTCGTTGCGGATCTGGGGCCGATGTCGATCGGCGACTTGCCAATCGACAGCTGGTACTGAAGCCTTTGACGAGTGAGGCTGGGCGGCTGAAGCCGCTCAGCCCGCGTTGCCAGGGGGAATCGCCCCTGCGCGCCGTCTGAACGCCAAAGCCGCAACCACCAAACACGGCCAAGAGCCCGACGTTTGCGGCGAAATGAAGCTCGAGGCAACGGCAACCGCAACGTGTGAATCTTTCGCAGCATGCAGGGCTGCGACGAGCGAGCACTCGGTACCAAGTGTATACTGGCTGAATACGGAAACCGCACTCTGAAACCGTTGTCGGGCGCCAATGGCGGCCAACGGCGTTAGTATCCGGCATGACGGTTCGATGGATCCGAGCGACGGCTTTTGCCGCGAGCCTGCTGAGCTGGGGCTGCGGCGCTTCGGAGGACTCGACCAGCGTCGCGAGCGATGATCGCCCCCCCGACGACGACCCCACGGAAGCCGGCAATGCGTCAACGAGCCAAAAGCCCCAGCCCGACGACGACCCGACCGCCGTCGGGCGCGCGAGCGGAAGCGACGCCGGTGCGCCTGAAGCCACCAGCGAGCAGGAGCCAGACGCCGACGGTGGGGAGGTGCCGCCGAGCGGTGTCGTGCCAAGCGACGTCGACCTGAGCAGTGATCCGAGCGCAGCCTGCACGGAGTCAGGCGTCGGACGAGTCAAACGCATTGCGGTGGCAAGGAACCACGCGTGTATCGTACTCGACGACGGGGGGTTGCGCTGCTGGGGTCACAACTACTTCGGGCAGCTCGGCCAAGAATCTCCGACGAGCTTCACCTGGGCGATCCCACCAACCGACGCCCTCGATGCCGTCGGGGCCGTCGCGGTCGGCGCGGCTCACACGTGTGTGGTGACGACGAGCGGGGGAGTTCGGTGCTGGGGTGACAACGCCAGCGGCCAGCTCGGCGATGGCACGATGGAAGATCGGGCATCACCGCCGAGCAGCGACGTGCTGACTGGCGTGCAAGCACTCAGTGCTGGCAATGAACACACCTGTGCGCTCACCGTGGCAGGTGGGGTTCGCTGTTGGGGCAACTACGAAAGCCACACCAGTGGTGGAGGAGAGCCACCGCTCACGACTCCCCCTTCGAAGGACGTGCTCAGTGACGTCCAAGCGATCACGTCAGGGTCGTCACATACTTGTGCGCTCACGGTGAACGGCGGGGTTCGTTGCTGGGGCGACAACAGCTACGGGCAACTCGGTGATGGTTCGGCGAGCATTCTGCGGACCACTCCCCCCGCGAGCGACGTCCTCACTGGGGTGAGCGCGATCGCCGCTGGAGATCGCCATACCTGCGCGTTGATGGACGCGGGCGTAGTGCGTTGTTGGGGAGACAATAGCTATGGGCAACTCGGTGATGGCACGACCGATGGTCTGCCGACACCGCCGTCAGGCGATGTCCTCAGCGGCGTGCAGGCGATTGCCGCTGGTGAGCGATACACGTGTGCATTGATGAACGGCGGTGGCGTACGCTGCTGGGGCGACAACAGCTACGGTCAGCTCGGGGACGGCACGACCCAAAGTCGTTCCTCGCCGCCCGCGGACAACGTGCTGAGCGGCGCAATCGCGATCTCTGCCGGCACGTTCTACACCTGTGCGTTGCTCGCCGATGGCGCAACCCAATGCTGGGGCACGCTCACCAACGGCGGTCAGTTCGTGCCCCGCTCCAGCCCTCCCCAGAGAAACGCGGTCAGCGACGTCGCAGCGATCGCGGTCGGTGGCACCCAGCTCCCGCTCACGGGCGCCGCGGGGTTCAATTGTGTCCTATCGAGTGGCGGCGGGGTCCGCTGTTGGGGCGCCAATCAGTCCGGCCAGCTCGGTGACGGTTCGACCCAGACGCGCCTGACTCCTCCTTCGACCGACGTGCTCGGCGGGGTGCAAGCGATTGCTGCCGGCGGAGCTCACGCTTGTGCGTTGACGACTGGCGGAGGCGTACGCTGCTGGGGTGACAACAGCCGGGGTCAGCTCGGCGACGGCACGACTGAAAACCGATGGACGCCCTCGAACGAAGTGCTGTCCGGCGTCCGGGCGGTCGCTGCGGGCACGTGGAATACTTGCGCGCTCACGATGGCTGGTGGTGTGCGTTGTTGGGGAGACAACAGTAGCGGTCAGCTCGGCGACGGTTCGAGTAACGGCCGGCTGAGCCCGCCAACGGACGACGTGCTGGTGGACGTCGCATCGATAACCCTGGGGGCCTATCACGTGTGTGCGCTGATGACGGGTGGCGGGGTGCGCTGCTGGGGAAACAACACCGATGGCGAACTAGGCGATGGCACGACCCATCCCTCGTCCACGCCGCCAACGCGGGATGTGCTCAGCGGCTACGTCGCGATTTCTGCCGGCAGTAGCCACACCTGTGGGCTGACATCAACCGGCGACGTGAGCTGCTGGGGCAGCAACCTTTCCGGTCAACTCGGCAACGGCATGATGTCTCGCGAGGACAATCCCACGCCGCTGAACGTATTGCGGAGCGCTCGAGCCATCGCGGCGGGGACCGGAAGCACTTGCGCGCTGACACTGAACGATGGACTTCGTTGCTGGGGTTACAACGAGTTCGGTCAGCTCGGCGATGGCTCGACGATTGACCGCTCGGCCCCTCCGTCCACCGACGTGCTCAGCGACGTTCGCGCCGTCGCAATGGGCCTGTGGAACACCTGTGCGTTGATGAATGACGGCGGCCTTCGCTGCTGGGGTGACAGCAAAAACGGGCAGCTCGGGGACGAAACCCCGTATCACTACGCGCCAATGCCAGTGCCGTGTCAGTAGCAGGTCCGCAGCAGTTGCCGGCAATGCGGGCGGAACACCAAGACCGGCCTGCATTGGGAGCGGGCGGGTTCAGCGGCCCCGGGGGACGGGAACACGCGTCCCCCGTGTGATTCTCCGGTCCGGGCAGACGAGGGCATTCGGAGCGGAACAGTTCGAATTCCTGCTCCGCTGATGCCGCCCGGGGCCCGGATTCGAGTGCGAAAGGTTCGGCGCAGGCGACTACGCTGTAACTTCCGGCGTGCCACCTGACACTAAACCCAACATGTCTCCCCAGCCGAACCTCTCGGGCCCACGGGTCTGGCTCGTGCCGCCGTCCGAGCAGGCCGATCTGGAGGAGACCGATCTAGTGGCGCGCTGCCAGGCCGGTGACGCGGCGGCACTGCGCAAGCTGTTCGCGCGTGAACGCGTGCGGGTGCATCGCGTCCTGTATCGTGTGGTCGGCTCGAACGCGCACATGGACGACCTGTTGCAGGACACGTTTCTCGAGGTGTTTCGGTCCCTAAAAGGCTTCCGGGGCGACTCCTCCCTGCGTACCTGGATCGACCGCTGCGCCGTGCGGGCGGCATACGCGCACTTCCGAAGAAAGGCGCGCTCCCCCTCACTGGAGCCCGTCCAAGACGTGAGTTCGGGCGCCCCCAGCCCGGAAGACCGCGCCTGCCGGCGCGAGGCCGTTCGGCGGCTGTACGCGGAGCTCGACAGGCTCGAGCCGCGGCAGCGGCTGGCCTTCACGCTGTTCGCCGTCGATGGGCGCTCGCTGCGCGAAATCGCGACGATCATGGATTCGACCCTGACCACGGCCAAGCTCAGGACCTGGCGCGCGCGGCGGGCTCTGGCGAAGCGAGCGCAACAGGATCCCTTGTTGTCGGAGTTCTTGGCTGACCAGTCCGGGCAGGAAGAGGAGTTGACGCCATGAAAAGCCAACTGCGCGTCGAAGTGGAACCGTTGAGCGAGCAGCGCTGGACCAAGATCGAGCGTTCCTTGATGGCGC
>QJWJ01000409.1 GCA_003235365.1 Deltaproteobacteria bacterium | reverse complement strand
CGACTTCGGCCGCACACCGCACTACAACGGCGACGGCAATGGCTCCGGCAAAGACCACTGGCCTGTCACCAGCTACCTGGTGATGGGACCGGGTGTTCCCGGTGATCGGGTGATCGGCGCCACCACCAACGAACAAACTGCACGAAACATCGACCCGAAGTCGCTCGACGCTGGCGATTCTGGCACCAAGCTGACGCCGGGGCAGATCCACAGCGCTCTGCGCAAGCTGGCAGGCATCGATCCCGACGTTGCCAGCGCCTATCCAGTGGTGGGCGACGAGCTACCGCTGTTCAGCTGACGCACAGAGGCGGCGGCGACTTGTCGCCCCGAACAAACGCCCCGCGACGAGCTTGACGCCCGCGCGGGGCGTTTTCACATCCGGCTGGTTCGACGAACGAGAGAATCCGTACCCGTTCGACGGCGCCAAACAACCGCCCGATGTAGCAACCGCGACGCAGCTTCTGACGAGTTCTGTTTTGGGGGGGCGCCGTGGTTCGTCATCAGTCGCACCTCACCCAGCGCGGTCCTGAACGTCGCGCGTGGTTGCGACCTCCACGTCCGGGCCGCTACCCGCTTGGTTCGACGGAGCGATTGAGATACACACGACGCCGTCACCATGACCAACTTCGACACTCGACTGCAGCAGTTGATCGATGCACAAAGCACCCTCATCGCGCGTCGGAACGCGATCGACCCCGAGCGCGACAACGGGATCTTCGAGCGATATCGTCATCCGGTGCTGACGGCAGCGCACGTACCATTGCACTGGCGCTTCGATCTCGATCGGCGAAGCAACCCTTTCCTCATGGAACGGCTCGGGGTCAACGCGGTGTTCAACCCGGGAGCGATCGAGCTCGACGGGAAAGTACATCTCGTCTGCCGCATCGAGGGGCACGACCGAAAGTCGTTTTTTGCAGTCGCTCACAGTGATGACGGTATCGACAACTTCCGCTTCCAGGACCGACCCATCTTACTCGACGAGACGGACGATCCCGACGTCAACGTCTACGACATGCGGCTGACGCGCCACGAGGATGGCTGGATTTACGGTTTGTTCTGTACCGAGCGCAGAGACCCGAACGCCAACACCAGCGACACTTCTGCTGCGGTCGCTCAATGCGGCATCGTTCGTACGAGAGATCTCGAAACCTGGGAGCGCCTCCCCGATCTTCGCACCCGCTCCGCGCAGCAACGCAACGTCGTGTTGCATCCGACTTTCGTGAGCGGCAGGTACGCCCTGTACACCCGCCCCCAGGACGGCTTCATCGATGCCGGCTCCGGTGGAGGTATCGGGTGGGCGACGTGCGACGACATGACCGACGCTCGAGTAGACACCGAGCGGGTCATCGATCCCCGCCAGTACCACACGATCAAAGAAGCGAAGAACGGGCAGGGGCCGCCGCCGCTCGAAACCACCGCCGGTTGGCTGCACATCGCCCATGGCGTGCGCAGCTGCGCAGCAGGCCTGCGCTACGTCTGCTACGCATTTCTCTCGGCGCTCGACGACCCGAGCCGGATCACCCACCGCCCGGGCGGCTATCTGATCGCGCCGCGAGGCGCGGAGCGGACAGGCGACGTGTCCAACGTCGTATTCTGTAATGGCGCGGTGCAGCGGGCAGACGGCACGGTGTTCATCTACTACGCCTCTTCCGACACGCGGATCCACGTAGCGAAAACGAGCATCGAACGCCTCGTCGATTATGCATTGAACACTCCTCCTGACCCTTTGACGTCACGCGGTAGCGTGCTGCAGCGCAGCGCGTTGATCGACCGCAATCAGCAACTGATGGCCGGATCGCAGGCGTTGGCAAAAGCGGCCATTTGAGCTCGAGCCACTCGTTGACGATAAACGCGGCGTCGGACCGCTTCGGTCCCCCCAATCCGAAGCGGCCGACGCACGCTCAGCCTTCCGGGAGGCTGGCGCGAGCGCGCCAGCTCCCTACACCGGCGTGTGCAAGCCTTCAGGCACAGTCGCGGGAAGCCCGACGGTCGCGTCGAGCTGGGCCTGAGTCAGGTGCAGCGCATACTTCAACCTCGTCCCTCGAACGGTGACCGCGCTCAAATCCGCGCCGCGAAGGTTCGCTGCACCCAGATTGGCTCCGTCGAGACAGGCACCGTGCAACTTCGCGCGATTGAGATAAGCCCCGGCCAGAAGCGAGTCGCTCAGGTCTGCGCCATCGAGCTCTGCATCCCAGAGCTTTATCCCCCGCAGATTAACCCCTACGAGCACCGCCTCGCTCAGGCGAATCCCGCTCAGATCCAAGTACCGCGGTCCCCGGTCACGCCAAAGATTCCACCGTGCGACACCCGATGCCCCCGAAGACAACACATCTCTCGCCCACTCTACAGTCCCCTCTGTTGCCATGTATCACGTATGCCCCAACCGCGCCGACGAGGCAACCAACATCGGACTCGACGATTCGAGTCATGCAGAAAGGCAATCGGAGACCCGCGCAAGGTATGCGCCCTGAGAGTTTACACCGATCGTAAGCCGACCACACCGCGTTCACTTGTGTTTTTGATGTGTTACGCGTGGATCAAGAGAAACACGAGTGTTCCTGAAGCGGATGAAAAACAGCAAACAAAACCGAGAAGTAGACCCGGCATGCGCACCGTCCAGTGGCACTTGGGCGCCGAAGCCTTTGCGCGAACGCGCCCCCAACCAATTCACCCCGAACGGATCCGCACAGTCGCGGCAGCAAAGGGCAAAGCGAGAGACGCGCGGTAGAACCTTCTACCCGCAGCGCTGCACGCCACACGACGCGAGTATCGAAAATGCCAACGGAGGCAGCCAGCGCCGAACTCAAACGGCGATCACCATTCCTGCCCGTC
This sequence comes from Deltaproteobacteria bacterium, assembly GCA_003235365.1. Lineage (GTDB taxonomy): Bacteria > Myxococcota_A > Polyangia > Polyangiales > Polyangiaceae > SZUA-265. Next base: position 2,004 of record QJWJ01000409.1, on the reverse strand, counting down.
TTTCGTTGATCGGCTCGCCCGAACGGCGTCAGTTGAACGACACCGAGCCGCGCTCGTGAGCCCGACGTCGGGATCGTTGCTCGCGGCCGGCCTGACTCGGACCGGCGTAGAGTCAAAGCCCGGCCCGGAATTCTCCCGATTCTCTCCAGACTCGCTCCAAGCGCCCCCCTGGCGCATGACCTAGGCTCGCCAACATCGAGAGTCCGCGCCCTGGCCTCGAAAGTCCAGAGCGCGCTCGCGACACGAGCGCGTTCTTGCCTCAACCAATGGAGCGAAACCATGAAAAACACGTCTGATTCTCCGAGTTCTCCCCTGCTTCGCCTCGCCGGACTGGGCTACGCCGTCACAGCCTACCTCGGCTTCTTCGCCAGCTTCGGCTACTTCATTCTGCGGACGATGGGCTACGTCGACCGATGGAACCTCGGAGCGGGATTGAGCCTGCCCCCGGCGGCTGCTGCGGCGCTCAACGTCGCGCTGATCGGTGCGTTCGCCGTCCAACACTCGGTCATGGCTCGGCCCTGGTTCAAGCGGCTGATCACCCGAGTAGTTCCACAGCCTCTCGAGCGGGCCACGTACGTCTGGGCTTCCAACGTCGCGCTGACGTTGGCGAGCTACTTCTGGGCGAGTTCTCCTGCACAAACGTGGAGCCTCTGGCAGATCGAGAATCCGGTCGTCGATTGGACACTGTGGGGATTGGGACTGCTCGGCTGGCTCGGAGTCGCGGGCGCCAGCTTCTTGATCGACCACTTCGAGCTGTTTGGATTGCGCCAGGCCTTCTGCTGGGCCACTCGACGACCATTCGTTGGCAAGGAGTTTCGCACGCCCGGCGCGTACCGCGTCGTTCGCCACCCGATGATGTTGGGTATGCTCGTCGGACTGTGGTGCTCGGGTGAAATGAGCGTGATGCGGCTGTCGCTGAGCGGGCTGATGACCGCCTACGTGTTCTTCGGCATGCGCCTCGAGGAACGCGACCTCGTCGCATTGTTCGGGCAACGTTACCTCAGGTACGCGGAACGAGTGCCGCAGGTCATCCCTAGACTGTTCCGCACGAGCAAGGACGACCACGCAGCTTCCGACACGGCGCCTCTGAGCGGCCAACTCGGGTAAGGGCGCCGTCACGGCCAAACATTTTTCCCATTGGGCAAGTCGGGCCGCGAGCGTCGCGGCCCGGGTCCATGTGGGGCGTGGCAACTACTGAAGTTGGTACAGATGCCAGGCTACCGAAACGCCGCCCAGCGTGTGGGCTCCCAGATCCGTAAAACGGGTTCCAGAGCCCGCAATCAGATCGGTGACGGTGCGCGAGACGACAACCGCGCCGGGCGCGGCACGTCGCGCGATGTCACTGGCGAGATTGACCGCCAAGCCTTCGATACGGTTCGGCGAGATCCGTATCTCGCCCGTATGTACCCCCACTTGGGCACGGGGCAAAGTGGCACGAACCCCCGTCGCAAACCGCACCGCGCGCCCGGGCGCGTCGAAGGCGCTGGCCCAGCTGGTGTCCAGCTTGAACAATGGCCCCCCACGGTGATGCTGCACTTGGCCGCGGAGTCGCTCCAGCGGCGCGGTTTCGAACTTTCCTCGTTCCGCCGGCGCTTCGATCACTACGACCGTCGCCAGAACCTGATCGGACTCCGGTGGCTCGCCGGGAGTCTGCTCGAGGAATCGGCGAACCGCACTCAGCTCGTCGCTCACCGTGGGGCCCGTCCACGGAATGTGATCGGAACTCGGCAGACTCAGCAGCTGTGCCCCTGGGATCGTCTCGCTGAGCAGTTTCCCCGCCGCGGGATCGATCAAGCAGTCGTCGGTGCGGTGCACGACGAGGGTCGGGACGTGGATCGACGGAAGGATGTCGACGATGTCGATCTGGCTGTTCATGCGCATCAAGTCGATGACCCCTGCAGGGCTAGCGCCCAGTCGTTCGAAACGCCCCCACCAGCGTTCGAACTCGGCATTGCCGACTTGGGACGGCGCGTAGGCAGGGAGGCTGTTACCGCTACCCCAATC
>QJWJ01000507.1 GCA_003235365.1 Deltaproteobacteria bacterium | reverse complement strand
CGCTAGGCAAAGTCGGCAGCGTCGCGCGCGACCTCGGCGAATGGAACGACGCCGAAATCGCTTTCCGCGAGAGCCTCGACATCACACGCGGCCTCGTCGGGCGCCGCGGCGGCACACCAGAGGCACTCAGAGACCTTTCCGTTTCGCTAAACAAGGTCGGCAGCGTCGCGCGCTTCCTCGGCAAATGGAACGACGCCGAAGTCGCTCTCCGCGAGAGCCTCGACATCGACCGCCAGCTCCTCGAACGACTCGGCGCGACTCCGGAGGCGCTCGACGACATCGGCATCTCGCTGGTCCACCTGGCAGCGGTGCAACGAGCCCGAGGTGAGAGCGGTGTGGCGCTGCTGGAGGAGGCACACTCGATCTACGAGCAGCTGGCGCGACAATTCCCCGCTGTGGAAAAATACCAGACGCGGCTCGCCACGACCGCCAAGCTCATCCACGAAGCAGAAGCTGCGGCGACGGGCACGCCGGATCCCGAGTAGCCGTCACCGAGGTCGGGACCGTCTGGCCCCGGGGCGAGCGCTCACTGCCCAGCCCGCTGAACGATGGCGAAAGACTTGTGGAGCACCTCGGGCAGGTCGCAATCGCTCGGGCCCATGCGTTCGGGTTCGAACAGGTAGCGGTGCAGGACCGAGTAGGGGATGCCCGCGGCGTCGATGTTTGCGATCTCCATCGCGGCAACGTCCCAGCTCTGGTCGCCGGCGGTGATGGCGAGATCTCCGGCGGACAGGCTGACGTTGCAGGCGTCGGGCTCGGTTCGGCAGAACGTGTCTCCCCGCGAGATCGCGAACGGCTCGAAGTCCCACGTGTCGTTGCTGGCGGCGGTCTCGGGCAAGCTGCGGGCGACCATCAACACCGGGAGCGCGGTGTCCGCGTCGCGGATTTGCAAGACCAGGGTTCCGGACGGATGCGCTGCGATCTTCACCTCGACGAGAGTCGGCTCGTACGCGTTGCCGACCAGGCTCGACGGGATCGCCTGCCAAAGCAGTGAAACGTCGATGGTCACGGTGTCGGCACCGACTTGCAAGGTGAGCGAACGCGGTTGAACGCAAGTGGGAATGTCCACGCCGAGCGCACACACCTCTGGCTCCGCGGGCAAGTCGCCCCAGCCCAGCCACTCTGCGCCGGTCCAATCGGCGAACACGGTCACGGACTGGGTCGCACTGTCGTACAGCTGGTCGTTGCCGTCGACACTGTTCACCGGTCGCCCCAACCAGGGGCAAGCGCCCCGGCGATTGACCCCGCGATGCCGAAACGGGACGGTACGCGCGTCGCGTCTTGATTGCGCGAGCGGTGGGCTGAGATCGTCTGTTTCGGGCAATTCGACGCATCCGCAAGCTGATTGGTACGCTAGCATCGGCGCCGCCATGAGTGCTCCGTGGACCAGCCTCTGTGACGCGCGACACCCGCGCCGACTCGTCGGTAGAGACGACATCTTGGAGCGCGCAGAGCGAGCGAGCACCGACGGGAGCCTCGCCGTGTGCATCGTCGGAGAGCCGGGCATCGGCAAGACGAGCCTGGCCGAACAACTGCAAGCTCGCGCCGTCGAGCGCGGCGCAGCCTCGGCGTGGGGCGCGTGCTGGGAATACGGCAGCGCCAACGGCCTGTGGCCGTGGCCGGAGATCGCGGCGCAGCTCGCGCGACAGTTGGGCATTGCGGTACCGGAGGTGCTCACGTCCGACAGTCGCGCCGGGCAAGCCGGCGATGGCGAGAGCCTGATCGCGGCCGTCAACTGGTTGCAGGAGCAAGCGGCGCGCCGATCCATCTGCATCGTGCTGGATGACTTGCAGTGGGCACCCATCCCGGCCTTGGCGCTCCTCGAACTGCTCGCCGCGCGGCGGTCGACGCTGCAGACGATCGTGACGTGGCGCCAGCCGGGGACTCACCCCGACGGCGAAGTGCACGAGCGACTGCAGCGCATTTGGCGAGTGGGAAGCGGCATCGCCCTGCCCGGTCTGACGCTGGATGACGTCCGCACCATCTTGCACGACAGCGTCGGCGCGGAGCACTCCAGCGCGGAGTTCGCCCAGGAGGTACGCGTCGCGACGGGCGGCAATCCGTTCCTCGTCGCCGAGCTGATCTGCTCCTGGGATGGATTGCCACCGCGCATTCAGCTCACCGAGGCCACTCGAGACGTCGTGCACAAACGCCTGCGGCTCCTCGATCCTGCCGCGCGCGCCGTAGTCGAGGCGGCCAGCGTCGGGGGTCGGCGCGTGGCCGCGGAACAGCTGAGCCTGTGCGGCGTCGGCGCGGGCGCACAACTGCAGGCGCCGCTCGAAGCGGCCGTGCGAAACGGGCTGTTGGTCGAGCAGGGCGACGGTTTCGAATTCCGCCACGACCTGTTGCGCGAAGGGACCTACGAAGCGCTGACTGCAACCGAGCGACGTCGCTTGCACCGCGCTTGGGCACGAGCCTGGATGGCCAGCGTGCCGAACCAGCGCCTGGCCCCCACGATCTTCGAGCACCTGTGGCAAGCAGCCGACGACGACGTCGAGACGGCGCGTTGGGCACTGCGCGCCGCAGATGCACATCTGGCCCAACACGACCACGACGCGGCGGCCCACGCCGCACAGCGCGGCGCTTCGCGTCTTCGTGAATCCGATCACCCGGCGCTGCTGGCCGAGCTGTTCGCCGCCGCAGCCGAGGCCCTGATGCACGGCGAACGGCTGGAGCGCGGCCTCGAGATGTGCCGCGAGGCCGCGCGAATCGCCCGAACCGCAGGCGCGGTGAACGCGCTAGCTCGGACCGCGCTGGGCCGCGGCCTGTCACCGCAGTTTTCCCACGTCGATCGCGAACACATTGCGCTGCTGCAGGAGGCCATCGACGCTTGCGGTCCCGAGCAACAAGCCATCACGTTGCGACTCCAGGCACGTCTGGCTGCGGCCCTGGAGCCCTCCGACACCCCCGCGGCTTCGCATGCGCTCGCGTGCCAAGCACTGGCCGGCGCCAAACGACTGGGCGACGACGATTGCACCGCCTGGGTGTTGCTGCACGCTCGCGGCGCGTTCCGCCCATTGCACGATCTGAGCGAACGCTACGCGTGGGACAAAGAAGCGCTGCACGTCGCCCGCCAGCGCCGCGACCAGTTTGCCGAACTGAAGGTGCTGGTTCGGTTGGCGACCGAAGAACTCGAGCGCGGCGACGGCCGCGCGGCACGGCAGTTGTGGGCACGCCACACGGCACTCGCGAACGAGACGAAGCTGCCCACACCGCTGCAGATCGCTCACCAGGTCCGCGCCTTCGAGGCGACGTGCCGCGCGGAGCCCGAACAGGCTCGAGCGTTGCTCACCGAGGCGCGTGCGCAGCGCGGGCTCGAACGCAACGCGGCCTTCGACAGCGTCGCGTTGCAAGCGTTGTTGCTGTCGCGCTGGTGGGGCAACGTCGAATGGATCCGCGACGCGGTGGACACCATCTGCCTGACCGCCGATTGCGAAGTGACCGGCGGCGTCGCCCAGTTGTGGCTCGGCCAGCACGGTGCCGCCGAGCATGCGTACTCGAACGTTCGCAAGCTGCGCTACCCGGACAGCTACCTGGATTTGTGGCAGCGCCCGGTGTTGTGCGCGCGGTTCGGCACGTTCGACGAACAGCGACACCTCTACGACTACCTGCTCCCCATGCGCGGACAACACGCGGCGTACTGGGGTGTCGGCGCCGTCACCGACGGCTCGGTCGAGTCGTTGTTGGGCGCATTGGCGCAGGCCATGCAGGACCACGACGCAGCAATCGAGCACTTCGAAGTGGCGGTCCGGCACAACGAACCGCTGCACTGCAAGCCGATCTCCGAATACAGTCGGGCGCAGTTGGACGAGGCTCGCAAGGCGCGGCGCGGCTCAGCAAGTCGCACCTCGACGCGGGATCGCACGCCCGACGCGGCGCGGGAGCCCGTGTTTACTCGCGACGCCGAGTTTTGGTCGATCGACTTCGAGGGTCGCACGGTGCGCATGGCGGACAGCGACGGCGTCCGTTACCTGGCGTTTCTAGTCGGCCGCCCCAACGAGCCGGTGCACACGCTGGAACTGATGGCGGAGCGACGTGCCGGCACCACCCGGCCCAGCTCCGTCCCAGAGCGCTGGTCGGAAGCGGCGCACGACGTCGTCGATGCGCAGGCACTGGGGTCCTATCGAGCCGAACTGTTGCGCTTACACGCAGAGCAGAGTGAAGCGCAGGCTGCGGGACAATCGGACCGCGCCTTGGAACTGCGCGCCAGGAGCGAGCAATTGACGGAACACTTGCAGGCGGCACTGGGTCTCGGTGGAAGATCGCGCACGAGGCGTTCGGCCGCCGAACGGTCGCGGGTCAACGTCACCCAGCGCATTCGCGACGGCGTCCGACGTGTCAGCCAACAAGACCCTCGCCTGGGTCACCACTTGGACCGCTGCATCGCGACGGGCCAATTCTGTGTGTATCGCCCGGCTCCAGGCAGCCGCGAGGGTTCCCGCTCCAAGCACTGCGACAGCTGACATTCCCGCGGCGGAGTCGCACTTCTGGGCCGCCGACTGGGCTCCAGGTGACGATGTCACTTCGAAAGTGACGCCCCACGGGTGTGAACCGGTACGTGATCCACACCACCCCGAACTGCATGCGCACGCAGTTCCTGCTGTTCGCCTGCTTCGAGGGCGGACTCGACTTCGACCTCGAGGTCGAACCTGCGGGACATTTCCAGCGCCGGCCCGGCCAAACGGGGCCTCACTTGGTGGTCGACCGCGTGCCGCACGTCGAGCTCAACGTCGCCCTGCGCCGCATCGGGCGGGACGCGCCGGCGCTGGCCGGACGAACCCCGCAGGACCAGCGGGAAATCGAGACGTGGCTGGAGCAACAGGCGACCTGGCTGCGACCCGCGGGAGTCGCGGTCTACCGCGCACTTCAACGCGGGCAGTCCGACGACCACGCGCTGCGCACCTTCCAACTGCAGCTGTTGCGCATGAATGCAGCGCTGAGTGAACGCGAGTACCTCGCCCGCGAGTTCAGCTTGGCCGACTGCACGGCGCCTTTTCTCTTCACGGCGGTCGGGCTCGGGCAGAACCAAGCCGAGATCCCGACGCTGCTCGGCTACCTCGATCGAGTTCGACGACGGCCGGCGTGGGCACTCGCCCATCAGCGCTGGCTCGACGCGCAACCCAAGGAACGAACATGACACTCCTCGACGCCCATCACTTCGAAACGCCCGCAATCTGGACGACCGTCGCCGCGGACTACTCGGCGCTATTGTTGCCCATCTTCGAACGCTACGCCGTTCACGGCCTGCAGCTCGCGGATCCGTCGCGGCGGGCACACGCGCTGGATCTCGCCTGCGGCCCGGGTTCACTGACGTTGCCGCTGAGTGAACGCGTCGCGCAAGTCACTGCCGTCGACTTTTCGCCGACCATGCTCGACTGCCTGCGCGCCCGCCTGACCGACGCGCAACGTCCGCGTGTCTCGGTACATCAAATGGACGGCCATCAGCTCACCTTCGAGGACGCAACCTTCGATGCGGTCATGAGCATGTTTGGGGTGGTGCACTTCGCCGATCCCCAGCGCGGACTGAAAGAAATGGCGCGTGTGGCGCGCCCCGGCGCACCGCTACTGATCTCGACGTGGGCCGCGCCACGCGAAGCGACGGTCAACGAGCTCACCGTCGCGGCGTTGCGCCACGCCTTCGACGACCTGCCCGGCGATGAAGCGATCTTCCACAGCTTTCGAACCCCGCCCCAATGGGCCCAACTCGTCGCAGCCAGCGGCTTCGTCGAGCCGCGGGTGGAAAGCCTCGAAATCGACTTCGAGCTCGCCTCCCCCGAAGCGTATTGGCAGAGTATGAGCCGCGCGAGCGTACCGCTGTTGATCGCGCGGCAGCAGTGCAGCGAAGAGCGCTGGCAGCAGGCCGAACGGCGCATCCTCGATTTCTTGCACGCCCAGCGTCCCTGGCCGCGCCCGGTGAAGGCCAAGGGCTACTTCGTGCTGGCGCGCCGCGCGGGTTGATACGGCTGAGCGCCGCGACGGCGCGCGTGTATACTTCGGTGCATGCGCATCGGGGTCATCGGCGACGTCCACACCCAACACCGGGTCTTGCGCGCCGTCCTCGACGCCCTCGCGAGACAGCGGATCCACTACGTGTTGTGCGCTGGCGACGTCGTCGACGGCCCGGGCTCAGTCGACGAGTGCTGCCGGCTGTTGCGCGAACGGCAGGTGCGCGTCGTGCGCGGCAATCACGATCGCTGGTTCATGAGCAACGTGATCCGAGACTTGCCGCTCGCGACCGAACGAGATGCGGTGAGCGAGACCAATCGTGCGTACTTGGGTGAACTTCCGCCCACGCTGAGCTTCGAGACACCGCTGGGTTCGCTGCTGCTCTGTCACGGACTCGGCGAGAACGACATGGGCTCGGTGCGGCATCACGACGAAGGCTATGCGCTCGCCACGAACGACGCCCTGCATGAGCTCATCGCGGGCCCTCACGCGCTGGTCGTCAACGGCCACACCCATCACGCCATGGTGCGGGTCTTCGATGGCTTGACGGTGATCAATGCCGGCACGCTCAACCCCGAGCAGAACCCGTGTTTCCTCGTGCTCGACTGCGAGCGACGAGCCGTGGAGCATCACGTGGTCACCGCCGATCTCAGAGTCGTTCGTGCCGCGGAATGGCCACTGGCGATCGGCGGAGCCGCATAGGTCGCAGTGGTTCGCACGGGTTCGCGCTGGCGAGGACGCGAGGATTCAGGCCGCCATGCGGATCGGGGTGTACGCCACGCTGGCCGAGCGCTGACGATACTCACCCGGCGGCATGCGGTAGTGCCGCTTGAAAGCGCGATTGAAGGCGAACTCCGAGTCGTAACCGACGCGTGACGCGACCTCCGCCAGCGCGGCGTCCGAATCGAGCAACAGCGCGGCGGCCACTTGCATGCGTCGCTGGGTCAAGTAGCGAATCGGCGACAAGCCGAGCACCCGCATGAATTGACGCGCGAATGCCGGGCGCGACAGGCCCACGGCACGCGCCAACAACTCCACCGTCCAGCGCTTGGAGATGTCGGCGTTGAGCAGCTTCAGTGCACGTTCGATGCGCAGATCGCGCAGCGGCCTACCCCAGCGCGGTAACGGCACAGGCGTTGCCATGCGCGCGACGTACACCAACAAGCTGCGACACAGGAACGGCAACAGCGCTTTGCTCAGTGGCTTGGCCATGTCGACCTCGTCGGCGATCAGACGCAGCACGGCGGACAACGCAGGGTGGCGCACCACGCGGTCGTGAGTGAACACCTGGGTGCGCCCGTTTTCGGTGAGCCGGAAACCCATTCGCTCGTCGGCGGAAAACGTGATCTCGAGCAGAGTCGACGGCGCGTCGGCAGCGTCGCTCGCAATGACGCGCAAGACGGAGCTGCGCCGCTCCACTCGAACCTGAAGCTCTGCGAGTGTCTGCACGCGAGCAGCTTGCCCGCTCCTGACCCTGTCCGCAACCACTGCCCGCCACGCGAGTGCGACCGTGAGACGCTCGGGCAAAGCTTCGAGAGGGCCGAGCATGGCGCGGCGCCACCCAAGGCGTACATGCAGTGGCATGATCTCGACTCGTCTCGACGCCAAGAAGAAGGACGGTCCCCGTGAGGAAGGGCCGTCAGCGTTGGTTCAAGACCACCTGTTCGCCGCGCGCACCGTGCTGTTGTTCGGCGAAATCACGTCGGCACTCGCCGAGACTGTGGCGGCGCAGCTGCTCGCCTTGGCCGACCGTGGCGACGACCCGATTCGACTCGTGATCCACTCCCAGGGTGGGCACGTGGAATCGGGCGACACCATCCACGACGTGATCCGTTTCGTGACGGCACCGGTTTACGTGCTGGGCACCGGTTGGGTCGCCAGCGCCGGAGCTTTGGTGTTCGCCGCCGCAAGGCGGGAGCACCGCTTCGCCCTGCCGAACACGCGCTTCTTGTTGCACCAGCCCCTGGGTGGCGTGGGCGGCCCCGCGAGCGACATCGAAATCGAAGCGCGCCAGATCCTCGGCATGCGTCGACGGCTCAATCAGATCTTCGCCGAGGCGACAGGACAACCCCTGGAGAAGATCGAGCGCGACACCGACCGCAACCACTGGATGAACGCGGAGGAAGCACGCGAGTACGGACTGGTGGGACACATCGTTCAGCGGGCGGATCAACTGGGACCCGTCGAGTAGTCGGTCGCACCCGGAGCGTCTTGCTGCACGGACCCGCCCAGTGACCAAACGGAGACCTGAGAAACTGCCCGACAGTCGTGCTCGCGTGTGCTCGCCCAATTAGAGTGGTGGCATGCAATCGATTCGACACAGGACCAAGCTCGTGCTTTGGGGTCTTGCCGGTGCTGCGCTCGGGTGCCTCAGCTTTGCCAAGTGGGCCGGTGCCGACTGTTCGCCTCCCGAGTGGCGAGTGCAGTTGACGTCGGTGACCGCGAGCGACGGCACGACAGAACACCAAATGTACTGGCCGACTTCCGCCCGTCTGACGAGCTACGACGGCCACGCGCACATCACCGCTTCACCCGCGCCGTCTGCGGGCTCCGTAGCACGCGTCGGAGCCGACCGATGAACGCCCCCGTGAGAGCGCCGTCGAAGACCTCGCTGAAATTGAAAGCCGAGCACGGCGCGTTCGCCTGCTGCTTCGTCGTGGCATCGGCGATCAGCGTCGCCGCGGGTGGTTGCTCGGGCATGAGCGAGAACTGCCAGTCGTTTTCCGACTTTCCCGAGGCTCAGGCGCCGCTGATGAACGTCGAGTTCAGCAGCTACGACGGCTCCGGCAATGCAACGCCACTGGCGTTCGAGCCGCGCGACGCGACGTTGGAGGTCACTGGCGCGACCGTGGTCATTCAGTACGACGCTGACGGAGTTGCCTACGACGTCGAGTACGAGGTCGTCGCCGATTAGCCGACTCGCTCGGACAACGGGAACGGCGCGTCAGTGGCGCCCTCGACACGCACCGGCAGCCTCAGCCAATTGCAAAACCAGCCTGCGACTTGGTCACCTGTCCGTTTGGGATCGGTGCTACATCGCGGTTCCGTGGAACCGATCACACAAGCAACGCTGGGCGCGGCAGCCAGCGTCGCCTTCTTGGGAAACCGAAGCCCTCTGTCACTCGCTCAGCTCGCTTGGATCGGAGCGCTGGGCGGCGCGGCGGCCGATCTCGACGTGCTCATTCGCAGCAGCACCGATCCATTGCTCGCCATCGAATACCACCGCCATTTTACCCACTCGCTACCGTTCGTACCCGTGGGCGGAACGCTGGCCGCGTTGCCGTGGTGGCTTCACGCAAAGCTTCGACCGCACTTCCGCTACGTGATCGCCGCTTCCGTGGTCGGCTACGCAACCCATGGCCTGTTGGATGCGTGCACGACCTACGGAACCCAACTGTTCTGGCCGTTCTCGAGCTACCGAGCCAGTTGGGCCGTGGTTTCCGTCGTCGACCCGCTGTTCACATTGCCGCTTTTGGGGCTGCTCATCTGGGCCGTGCGCCGCAAAGCCGCGCGCTTTGCGCGAATCGGACTGTTGGTGGGCTTGGCCTACCTCGGATTGGGCGGGTTGCAACGCCAGCGGGCGCTCGCACTTCAAGCGGCGATGGCCGAACGGCGCGGGCACCACATCGAGCGCAGTGACGTATTTCCGTCATTCATGAACGACGTCACGTACCGCTCACTGTACGAGTACGACGGGCGGTATTGGGTCGACAAGATCCGAGTCCCCTGGACTGGCGGCGGCTGCGTCACACCCGGCAGCAGCATGCCCCAGGTCGTGCCCCCACCTCCCGAAGGACTGCCCGCGTCAAGTGCACGCGCCCACCGCCTCTTCCACTGGTTCTCGGCGAATTGGGTAGCCGTCGATCCCGAAGACTCGACCGTGCTCGGCGATGTGCGGTACTCGTTCTCGCCCACCGAGCTCACGCCGGTCTGGGGCGTGCGCATCGACGATCAGAGCGGCAAGGTCGAGTGGATCAACAACCGCGGTCGACGCGGGATCACCGTTGCCGACTACGTCGAATTGGTTTCCAGCAACGGACCCGATGCCTACTGCCCCTGATCTCGGCTGCGCATCACCGCGCGCGACAGCTCGACGCCTGAGACCACCAACGACGCAGCATCGAAGTTCATCCAGCTTCTCATTTTGAGTGGGTCGATGAACTGCGCTTCGCGTGACGTCGCTTCTCACGCGGTACGACACGACCCGACGCCCCCGGGACCCACCAGCCACACATCTGTGAGGCGAAGCCCTGTCACGGCACCACACACAGCGCCGCCGATGTGATCCCCGAGCCATCAGTCGGTTTGGTCCTGATTTTTCATCAACGCGGACGACCATCCCCCCGACCCGTCGAAACGTCGCTCTCCTGCCTTTTTCGAAAGGGATCCGTCCAGTATCGTGGGTACTCGAGTTCCTTCTCCAATGTCCTGAGTGACCCGCAGCGGAATTTCTGCGAGCGTGAAGTCCGCAGAGTTGCCGTCCGAAGTTCGACATGTCGAGAGAACCACGATTCTTAGCAATCCTGACAGTCACGACGCTCGCCGCAGCATCCTGCAGTGACGACAGCACTTCCGGCCGAAAGACGGACGAGCCAAGCAGCACACAGCCGGCGCCCGACGCTGGTATGACCGTCAGCAATGAACAGTCGAACGGCGAGACTGACAACACCGACGACGACGCCAGCGCGGTTAGCGATGGCGGCACGAAGCCCGCAGCTCCGAGCGACAGCAGCACACCATCGGCGCCAGGCGCGGGCGGAAGTGATTCGGCCGGGGGAGCCTCCGGGTCGCCGAGCGGCAGCGGCTCAGGCTCGCCGGGGATGAGTAATCCAATGCCCTCCCCCGCCGGTGCGGGAGGGGTACCATCAGCGCCTGACGCGGGCGGCGCGGAGCCATCGTCGAGCGGCGGCGGAGCAGGAGGCACCCCGGCAGGAACGGGCGGCTCGGCTGGAAGTGTCGGCGGCACGATGGGAAGCCCTGTCGGCAGCGGCGGAGCGCCACAAGAGCCGGGCGATTGCGTCAGCGGTACCAGCTACGACGCCGATCAACGACGCTGCAACCCGTGCAACTCAGGCGAATTCTGCCCCGGGAGCGACAAAGCCCCTCAACCCTGTGCGACGGGTTTATTCGACGATGACGACTCGCCCGCCACGGCCTGCATCGCCATCAGCGATTGCGCACCTGGAACCTACGTGAAGGGCGAAGCATCCCCGGTCGCCGATCGACAGTGCGGCGCGTGCGCTTCCGGTCACTATACAGATCAAGTCAACGCCACTGAGTGTTTACCCCACACCGCCTGCTCCAACGTCGGATGGCGGCAGGGTGCAGCGGGAACGGCGAGTAGCGACACTCAGTGCCTGCCCTACGAGTGGGTCACGCGTATCGGCGCCTACGAAGATTCCGACCACCGCACGGTGGCCTACGATCTGGCGGTCTCGGCAACGGGCGAGTTGTACGTGACCGGTTCCACCAACGTGTCCTTCGACGGGCAGCAGGTCGTGTCGAACCGAAGCTACGCCGATCTGTTCGTGAGCCGGCTCGAACAGGACGGCACGACGACTTGGACGCGCTTCTACGGGACCCAATCGCCTGAAGGTGGGCGCCGGGTCGCGACGGGTCCGCAGGGCGACGTGTACGTGGCTGGGATCTTCACACACGGGAGTGATGGTATCACCTATGGCGGCGACGTCGGGCTGCTGCGCTATGGGTCGGACGGCGAACTGCTGAGCAGCGAGAAGTTCGGACACCCGCAGTACGCGAACGGCATCGGCGAGGTCGTGGTCGCCAGCACCGGCACGGTTTACGTGGCGTGGACCTGGGCGGAAACCGACACCACCTACTCCATCGCCCACCTGTCCCGATATGCGGAAAACCTGTCCTTGGGCACCACCCAGGTGGAACGGAGCCGAGCGGCAGCCAACAGCATCGGGCGTGGCGTCAGCGTGACCGCAGAAGGAGAACCGCGCTGGCTCGCCGACACTTGTTCGAACGACGACTACCGTCGCTGCAGCATCGTCGGCTACTACAGCGCCGATCTACAGACGGAGCAAGCCGTCTACCAGATGGCCGAAGGCTACTCCACCCACACCGGTGAAGACCTGCTCGTCGATTCTGCAGGCAACACCTACGTCGTGAGCAGGGCTGTGCAAAGCGTTGACGGCACGTTCTACCTGAGACGGTTGATCACCAAGCTCGACAGTTCCGGGGCCCCGGTCTGGACACGGCAAGCCATCGACGACGGCGGTTGCGAAGCCCACCTCGCGCTGCGCAGCGACGACGAAGTCATCGTCACCTCGTGCAATACCAGCTCCCACCCGACGGCTCCGAACCACACGGTGTTGGTCGCGTACGACTCGGACGGCAACGAAACCTGGCGAACGGACCTCGGCGCCGCCTACCGCCTGAGTGAGATCGTCGTTTCGCCGAGCGGGGCCCTATTCGCCTTGGGCGCCAAGGACACCCCAATGCTCGACGAAACGGGAGGAACCGGGCAGACGTTCGTCGCCAAGTTGCTTCGCTGAGCGGCCCGCGGGTGGCGCCAGCGCGCATCGACCCGCCGCAGGCGCACCGTCAAGCGCCGGGCACCTTGGCCTTCACGGCTCGGACGTGCTGCTTGTACTTGGCCAAGTCGACGTCCAACTTGCGCTTGGTCGCCGTGAGCGTCTCGAGGGTCGCCTTGTCGTAGGCAGCGATGTCCTTGGATATGTCCTTCTGCAGCGCCAAGATGTTCTTGATCAGCTTGTCGTAGGCCGGCTTGGACTTGGCCGGGATCTTGCGGGCCTGCGCGGTGAGCTTGGCCAGGTCGTTGTTCAGCGCCTGGTAACGGGCCTTGGCCTCGCCCTTGTACGCGATGCGCGCGCGCTCGAGGGCCTTCTCGGTCTCCTTCTCGGCCTCTTCGACGCTGGCCTGGGCTTTGGACGCGGCTTCGTCCGCGTCGGCCTTGGCCTTCTCGGCTGCTGCCGCGACCTCGCCCTTGAGGCTTTCGATCTGTTTTTCGAGCTCGGCAACACGTTCCTTGCCGGCCTTCTCTACCTCTTCCAGACGCTTGTCTGCTTGAGCCTGAAGGTCGGCGAGCTGTTTCTTGTGCTCTTCTTCATTGCACCCGAGTAGCGCCACCCCGAGCCCCAAAGCGGCCGCCACCGCGACCTTCGACCTTCCCAGCGGTTTGATCATTGCCCTAGGATACTGCCGAACGGGTCGGCGTGCCCAAAGAACCAGGCCAAAAAGGCGCCGCGACGCGGCGTTCCAGAGAACGGTACGGGAGCCAGGCAGGGCCCACTTGGGCCGAAACCCAGCCCCACTACTCGGGTGTGAGCGCCACACACTCGCCGATCACGTGACGCGCCTACCTGTCGCTACACGACGGCTTCGTGCGTATCATGGGCACGAAAGGCTACCGATCTGCTCTACTCGAGCGTACGTGCCACGCGCAAGCCAATCACGACGCCGTACGCCCCGTCGGCAGTGTACCCGTGCCAGCTGTTCTTCAATAACTGTACGATCGGTATCCCGAAGTCGCCACCGCGTAGGATCCGCAAGCGATCCTGTGCGCCTGTGATGTCGACGCTCGTCGTCCAGTGCCCACTCGGATCAACCAGGGGGCCCTCGTCGTAGGGTGCGTACCTATCGTTGCACCACTCCTGGACGTTGCCAATCATGTCGTGTAGCCCCCAACCGTTGGCGTCCTTGCCGGCGACGGGATGGGCCTTGCCTCCCGAATTGCCGCAATACCACCCCATCGGTTCCACGGCGGGTTGCGCCTTCTCACACTCCTCGACGGGGACGACGTCACCCAAGTTGAAGGCGGTGGACGTTCCGGCGCGCGAAGCGTACTCCCACTCGTACTCCGTCGGTAGACGGTAGCCGTGACAGTCGTAGATCGGGAACGTCGTGGTACGCACCGACCGACAGCTGAACCCCGCGCCAACTGTCCCCGAACAATCACTCAAATCGTAACAACGCTCGAGATCGCGGCGCTCGGACATGCGATTGGCGAAAGCTAACGCGTCGAAGAACGTCACGTTCACGAGCGGACATTGGGCCTCCGTGCAATCGCCCCACTTGTCGGGATTTTCGTACTGGGTCGGTAGCTCGAGGCCAGCCTCCTGCCAGGCAGCGCGGGTGACCTCGGTCTGGCCCAACTCGAACGCATGCGTCAGCGTCACCTGAGTCTGCGGGGTGGAGCGGGCGGCGCTGCCCCACTCGTCCCTGGGCGCACCGATGATGAAGCACCCCGGCTCGATTCGACAGAAGCCGCCAGCGCAATTGGCTGCGACCTGGGGGTGCTTGCAGCCCGGCGCGATCTCCCAATCGTTGCTCTTCTCAGTTTGGGCACTGCTGGGCGATGGCGCCACGGCGGTGCTCGACGACGTCGTCGTCTCCGCGGTTTCCGAAGGCGTCCGCAAGTTCCCACACGCTGCGTTCATGACGCCAACGCAGGCGACGACGACCCGCCCGCAGCTCGGCAAGCAATCGAAAAGGCGCGTTCGTCGTAGTCCTGCGTTGGTCATCCTGTTCCGCCCTCGTCAGTTGAACGACGTATCGACGCCGTGCTCCTGCATTTGTGTCGTCAGATAGGTCGTCTTGCTGCTGGTCGATCCGTACACCGACTGCGTGGCTGCAACAACGTCGTCCCACGCAATATCGTCACCGTCGCATAGGGCGTTGCCGCAAGCCCGCTTGTACACGGCGCTCAGGTTGGCATAGCTGAACGCGTTCGAAGTCTTGTTGTTGAGTTCGTAGTAGAACGTCAGCCAATCCAACTCGACGCCACCGTTGGAGGTTGGGCAAGTGTTGTCCATCCAACGCCAGTTCCAGGTGTTGTAAATGCTGATCCACAGCGGCGGCGACAACACGTTGGTCGCCGATAGGGCGAACTCCTTGTAGTACGTGAAGAAGGCATTCGAATCGCCCGGGTTGTTGTACAGGTCGGCCGCGAAGAAATGACCAAACCCTTCCACCTGACTCGCGGAGCTGAACTCGAGCGATTGGATGCAATGGGAGCGAGCACCCGGGTCGGACACGAAACTGCACGTGCACAGATTGACGCTCGGGGTCCTCGACGCGTTGTAGTTGAAGTCCGTCTCGCCCCAAAGTCCATCTTGCATGAGGTGTCCCATCTCGTGACCAATGACGAATTTGCGCGCGTTGTCACCCGAACCCAACCACAACTTGCCACTGCCGGCGCAACTGCTGTTGGGGTCCGAACTGAGACACGACTGATTGGCGTACGCTCGGTAGATCGTGTTGCTCGCCACGGCTTCCGACTTCTGATCGAGAATCAGGGCGCCTACCGCAGCGACGTTGGTGATGCCGAACTGCGCAGAGTTGATGTTGATGGTCTGGGTCCCCGATGAGCGCCCAGGCAGCGTCCCGGTCCAAGTGAACCAGGTCAGCGAAGACGTATCGTTGGCGTAGACCCAAATCGTGCTCGTGCCACGTCGCATCGCTGGTTGAAACTTGACGGTGTAAGTCCCTGCTTCGGCGCTCACCGACGCGCATCCGCTTTGCGGCAAATACGCCGACGAACGCACGACCGTGGAACCGCGCTTGATGTTCTGCCAGGCGTACGCCCCCTTGTACACGCCGGTCGAGCTACCCGACGAATGGTTCAACAGGTCCTCGCCGAGACCTTGGAGAGCAACGGCGACCAGAAGCAGATTGACGGACACGGCCGAAGTTCAGCAACGCTCCAAACAAACTTAACGCAGACGTTAACAATCTGTGATTCAGGGGAACCAACGTTAACCTTCACAACCAACACAGAGTATGGGCTACCCCAGGCCAACGGAGCAGCTTGGCGCACCAACCGCCAGCATCGCGAACGCACGTGACGATGCCGCGGACGCCTCGCCCCGCCCGTGTCGGTCGCTTCCGAGCGGGTGACCGCGGACGGCGCAGGTGACGCACTGCACC
>QJWJ01000064.1 GCA_003235365.1 Deltaproteobacteria bacterium | reverse complement strand
GGCGCAAAGCGCAGAAGCCCTGCCCAAGCGTCACCCACCGCGCGGCTATTTCAGGAACTGAACTAACGCAGTGCACTAATTCAGAACTGCTGCAGTTCCTAAAACACGGATTGATCTGCCGCACTGCGTTGCCGCCCCCCGCGTCGCCGTCCATCGCGGGTCGTGGCCCGATCGATAGTTAAGAGTTCGCCCCCAAATCCTACTAGCTCGTCTAGAAGTTAAGCGCCCTTTACCACCGACGGCCGCTCCAGGCCCAAGCCAAGCCACCGGAGTGACCACCTCAGCACGTCAGCGCCCGAGACCAAGTCTCGTCGAACCCAAGGCCGCGCCAGGCATCCCCCACGAGGGCCGATTCTGATGCATCGCTGCCTCGAACGCGCTTCTGCGACGGCCCGACGCCAGCGTCGCCCCTATCGCTAGTTTCCCGGCCCATCAAACTGTAGCCTCGACCCATGGTGGTCCTGTTTCGCGAAGGCCAGTGGTCCTCGGCCGTGCGAGTCGCCAGCTACTCGCGGCAGGTAGCAGCTGGACGAGCCGACTCATGACACGCAACTCGAGCGTCGAGCGATGGTTGCGCATCGGCATCACGTCCGCCCTCGGCTTCGCTATCACGGCGTGCGATCTGGGCTCGTGCACCTTGGCGTCTGGTACCGCTTGTGTTCGCGGTTCAGATTCGAAGACGTGCCAAGAGATCGCCGGATGCAGCTGGTCGTCCTACTGTGAATCCGTCGTATGCAAGGACCAAGACGAAGCGGGCTGCGCGAGATTGCCCTGGTGTGAATGGCCCGTCCCCTCACCCGTCTGTCGAGAGAAGCCCAATGAAGAACGCTACGCGGCGCCTTGCGGCATGCAGCTGGATGCGGGAACCTGCGCGGAGCTCGGTCCGAGGTGCAATTGGGCACCGAGCTGCCAGAACACGATGACTCCCGCAGGTTGCGACGTCATCGGATCCGAATCGGAATGTAACTCGACAGGATCCTGTGAATGGCGGTCCGACACGAACTGGCACTGACGTCCCGCGGATGGAAGAAGTCATATCGCCGGCCGATCCTCTGGCTGCGACGGGTGGGCTCGCCAAGCTCGAAGCTCCCGGCAGCTTCACTTCAAACCAGAACGCATCGTCGATAGCTCCGGGCAGCCCGGCGCCCAACGTTGGCGTTTGCGTGGAAGCTCCGGGGAGCCTTGGGGCAAACCCAAACGTTTGGCTCGAAGCTCCGGGGAGCCCGGGTGCCGACCCCAAACGCTTCGAGGGGGCCTCCGGGGAGCCCGCAGGGCAAACCCAAACGTTTCGGGTGGGGCTCCGGGGAGCCACCCAGCGAACCCGGAGGTTTTGATACCGGGCTCCCGGCAGCCCAGGCCAGAACCTGCAGGCTCGACTCGGGGCTGCTGGGAGCTTCGAGCCGAACCAAAACGTGTGGCGAAGGGCTCCTGGGAGCCCTACCCGAGACGTCAGCGCTTCATGGGGGGCTCCCGGGAGCCTCACCCCATGAGAAAACTCGTCGCGCCGGGGCGCCGGACACCGAACGGTGAAACACTACTCCTATCGAGTGGCCGCGGGAACGCGTGCGTGCGCCTGAGCCGCAAAAAGAGGACAGCGTAGCCGCGACGGGTCCATACGGCGGCGACGCGGCGTGACGCGACGCAATGCACGCGATCGGTTGTGCTTCCGTTGCGGCCAGCGCTCGAGAAACGGCCGGAGCAACGCTGACGGAAGCCACTGACCTCGCGGAGGCTGTTTTCTACTTGCGGACACCTTACGCCAGAACGCGGGCCCGCGGGTCCGTGATTAGGCTGCAGGCGAGGGGCCTGACGCGGAGCGCTGTCGAGATTTGAAGATTTCGAGGGATGACCAAAGCCGTCGCGTGCGTATGGGTCAACGAGACGCAGCGTTACCTTACAACCAACCCCATTCAACACAGCGCAGCATCAACCAGCCGGCGCATCACGACGCTGCGTAACAACACTGCGTCACGAAACCGGAGCGCTACGCCGCTCCACCAGCACGACACCAATCAATCAGTAGGAGGACAAGCCATGAGCATCGAAGAACCAACCACCCAACCCAATCCCTCGCTCTCCGCGGGGACCACTCCCGTACAGCCGCCATCCGACTCGTTGATCCAGGTCGGTGATCTGACACACGCACAGTTTCACCTGGGCTTCGAACGCGTCAAACCCGAACTCGATGGTCTCACCGACAAGGACCTGCTGCAGGTCAACTTGGAGGTTCCTCCTGCGGTGCAAACCGCGCTGGGGGTGGTTCCGGAAGTGCGGGCGTTCTGGCCTCAATTGCAGCTGCTCGAGCCTGCGGGGTTTCAGTTCGCTCTCGTCACCAAGCTGCTCGACCGGGCGTTGGCGCTCGGTCACACGCAGCTCGAATACGTCTCGGTAACCCAACCACCCGACCTGCCCGGCAAGGTCGAGCTACTCCTCAAAGGCCGCAGCCGGCTCGCCGCACATGCGGCACCACTCGTTGCGGACGGACATTTGACCCAAGCCGAGGTCTCCGCGCACCGCTCCGGGTTGACCCACACGGCCTTGGCTTACAACGTGCTGGGCCTAACGGGCCTGTTCTTCAAGAGCTGGGGCTCATTTCAAAGCCTCGTCGCGATCAAGAAGGACGAGCTTGGGGACCTGCGCACCCTGGCCAACGAAACCATCCAATTGTTGGGCCTCAAGGAACAAGGTCCCAAGGCGACCGCCGCAGCGCTGCTGCGTCAAAAAGCGTTCACTCTGTTCATTCAGTCGTACACCGAGGCACGCCATGGTGTTGCGTTCCTACGCCGCTACGACGGCGATGTCGATTCGATCATTCCCTCGCTCTACGCCAAGAAGAAAAAGGGCTCGAAGCCCGAAAGCGACGCAACGTCTGAAACGGACGACGTGAACGAGAATGATCACGTCGACCTCGACGCCGCAGTCGCCACCGCATTCACCGAGCGCGACCAAGCACGCCCACCGACCAACGCGGCCGCGCGAGCGACCGAACCACTCCGCGAGTTGCCGCCGCCCAACATTGCCGTCGGCCTGCCCGGTTCGCCCCCCGCATTCGAAGGCGAGGACTGAGCCCATGTCCAAGGCTTCGGCAATCGCTGGTCTGCGATTGGGTAACAGCTGCCCACTCGACCGCAGAAACCAGATGCAATCGTTCGTGTTGCCCTCGCACCATTTGACGACTCATGGATTCATCTGCGGCATGACCAACACGGGAAAAACTGGCGCGGCCTTCGGCGTGGTCGAAGAGGTGCTGCGTGAAGGCATCCCGGTGTTGATGATCGATCTGAAAGGCGATTTGCCGAACCTGGCCTTGGCCTTCCCGTCTTTTGACGCGTCACACTTCGAGCCTTGGGTTGAGCCACCGCCGGGCGATGCCCGCAGCGTGCGCGAGGTTGCCACGGCCCTGGCTGCCGAACGGCAAAACGCCCTGCAGCTGTGGGGCCTCCACGAGCCAGACCTGCGTGCATTCCACGACGGCGTCGACGTACGCATACTGACTCCCGGCAGCGACGCAGGAGAGCCGGTGCACGTGCTGTCGTCGTTGGAGCACGCGCTCGACTACTACCGAGAAGATCCGAGTGCCACGCGCGCGTCGCTCACGGCGGCCATCTCGCTCGTGTTGCGGCTGGTCGGGCTCGATGCCGATCCAACCAAGAGCCGCCGCCACGTGCTGCTCAGCGTGCTGGCCGAGCACCAACTAAAAAGCGGCCTGCCGTGTGATCTGGTCACGTTGCTCGGCGCGCTGCTCGAGCCGCCCATTGACACAGTGGGCGCCTTGCCGCTCGATACGTTCATTTCCTCCGCTGAGCGGCAGGCGCTAGCCGCCAAACTCAACACGTTGCTCGCCTCCCCGTCATTTGCCAGCTGGCGCTCGGGCACGCCACTCGACATCGCCGAATGGCTCGCCCCGAAAAACGGCCGCACCCAGGCGGTGATCGTCAGTGTGGCCCACCTCGACGACGAAGAGCGCGAGTTGGTGCTCGGCATCTTGTTCGAAGAGTTGCTGACCTGGGTGCGCAAGCAGCGCGGCACCAAGTACTTGCGGGCACTGGTCTTCTTCGACGAAGTCTACGGCTACGTGCCGCCACACCCGCAAAACCCGCCGAGCAAGCAACCCATCTTGACCTTGATGAAGCAGGGCCGCGCCCACGGCGTGGGTGTGATCCTGGCCACCCAGAACCCCATGGACGTCGACTACCGCGCCTTGTCCAATGCTGGCTTCTGGTGCATCGGGCGGCTGCAGACCAATGCCGACCGCACGCGAGTGCTCGAAGGCTTGGCCCAAGCCACCGGCGCCAGCGCCGAAAGCCGCGCCGCCCTCGAACGGCTCTGCAAGAACCTCTACCCCCGCTGGTTCATTCTGCGCGACGTGCGCTCCAAACGCGGCACCCTGCTGTTTCAACCCCGCTGGGCCATGTCGTACCTGCGCGGCCCCATGACCCCCAGCGAGATCCGCCTCGTGCGCCAGATGCAGGCAGCCCGACGCGCCCCAAAGTCACACGTTCACCCATCACTGCCCCAATCCGTCGAACTCTGAATGCGGAACACGCCCCGACGGGATGGGCTATTGGGGGTGCTTGAGTCCATCACGGGTCGCGTCGGAAGCGTGCTGATGTAGAAGTGCGAACAGGGCATTGCCCCGGCAAGAAAAAGCCTTGCGCTCCGGCTTCGATTGCTGGTGGTGCCCACGTTTCCGCAAACGGGCGTTCTCGTTGGGCGGACGAGCTCACGTTGCAAGCGGCGGCCCACTTGATCCACCGCAGTCGCTTCGATTCGGCATGACCCCACAGCGCTGAGATGCTACGAGGGTTCCCTTGAACGGCTTGTACGAAAAGTTGGCGCGTGGGCTCACTGGGCTTCGTCTGTATGGGCTCGCGCCACCGAAATTGGCGACATCCCCTGAGCTACTGCG
>QJWJ01000441.1 GCA_003235365.1 Deltaproteobacteria bacterium | reverse complement strand
CGGCTACGTGCTTTTGCCCGGAGTCGGCGATCCCGGCCGCCCAAAACCCGGTGTGTCGGCGCTGAAGAAACTCGCGAATGAGCGGCTTCTCGCCTTTTGATGCGTTGGCGTAACACGGAACCGGTCCGCTTTCTCCGAATGCTGCTCCTTCCCAGTCTTCTGAGTACAGGTGCGAATAGTTGCGGAACGATCCACCAAACTTCTTGTCTGGTTTTGGCGGACGACCAATCACTGGACTCGTGCGAGACATGAGATAGCAGCACGCCTCGCACACGTGAGTCGCGGCCGGACAGCGCGCACGGTTCTGGTCGGTGAAGTTAGACGACAGCCAGTCTGAGATCGTCTTCCCGCGCGTGCACTCACCGACGCAGACGTAGCACAGTCCTTGAGCCGGCGCGCACCCGTCGACCTCTGGAGATCCGTGCGCCGCGTGCACGAGCTGCGGGAACGTCAACACAAGTCACTCCTCACGGTTCCGACTCCTCTCCGAGCTGAACCCGTCCGGGTAGCGCCGGCGCAGCTTGTCGATGTTGGCGGCGGCGACGTCTTCAATCTCCACGCCGATCGTCTTGCACGCATCGTTGATCGATAGGACAAGTTGAGCAAGAAACCGCTCAAGCGCCTGCGATTCTTCGTACCCGATCGAAAACCCATCGCTGTCATTGAGAAGAATCAAGACCCTTCCGGCGCTGGCCGATATGCCTGTTGCCGCGCGCTCCAATGCTCGTTTACGAGCACAGTTCGTCGTGGATTCGAACGAGTAGGACGGGAACAGGTCTCGCAATTCGCACCCCAGCGCCCGCGCCATCGTCGCCACGTACCAGAGCACGTCGCCGAGCTCCTCTTTGAGCTTCTCGCGGTCCAGCTCATGGCTGTGGCCGACGTGTTTTTTGACCAGGTCGGCGACCTCGCCAGACTCGCCAGCGATGCCGAGCGCGAGCGTCGTGAGTGATGCGTCGCCCATAGTGCGACAGGCGAGCGTTTGGTATTCGTCGATGTTCACTTGAAAAGCCTCCCAGCATTGGGCCCAATCGCGCGCACCCAGCAGCCGAGCCCGATGGCTTGCTTGACGCAGTTTCGTGTGCCTTTCGGCATGTATCCAGGCCACGCCACCACTTTGGTTCCGGTTGCGCCATGCTTCCGGATTGACGTGGTCAGCATCTGCTCGTTGCGCAATGGACCAGCGTCGCCGTCGAATCGATCCCAATCGGCGTAGAACACTTGGTAGTCGACGTCTCGCTCTTTGGCCCACTCCAAAGCAATCGCGTCAACGCCAGTCGCGTCGCCGACGTAGAGCCTGTCGAAGTGTCCGATCCACTTGTCCAGCTCGGCGCGCAGCTTGTCGGTGTCGACTTCTTCGCGGTGGCGCGTGCCGGTGATGACGAGGCCGGTGGTCACGTCGCCACCCCCATCACTAGCAACGCGTACTCGGTACGCTGCCGATCAAGCCACGCCTCGCACCGGTCGATTGCCTTCTGCCCGTGCTTGTCCAGTGAGCTGTTCATGGTTTTGCTGCGGAACCGAGCGATGCAGAGCCACTCGCCGTCGACCTTTTCGACCGACAAGCCGCCGCGGTTCCTCGCCTTCGGCAGGTCGCGCAGCAGCCCGTCGCGGTAGTCGATCGCGGCGAGCAAAGCGCGTACCTTGCCGCCGTGCTGGTTGTCCGAGAACAGCTTCGACTTGACCTTGCCGTCGTGTATGACTCGCACCCACCAGCCGTTCGTGCGGTTGTACTCGTAGCGCGTGATGTTGCGGATTTGGTTCACGTGTTTCATTTCAGCGCCTCCCTGACTAGCTTGTCCAGTTCGCAGACCCACAGGCGTGCAGCCTCGGCGGCATAAGCTAGCTCGAACAGTTCCTCCTGCTCTTGCGGCCTTGGATTTGGGTAGCGTTCACAGAACGCATGCCACGCGTCAGGCTTCGGAACGATGAGCCATTCTGGATCCTTGACGTCTGGCGCGCGTGATTCCGCACTGGCGAGCTCTTTTGCGAGGGACACGATCTCGGCGCGTTGGGTGCTGGTCATCAGTCACACCTCCAGATCGCGACGCGGATTCCGAAGATGTAGAGCGTTTTCCACTCTTCATATGCTATGCCGCGTTCAATCCTGCACCAAGCGATCGTGATTGGGCATAGCAAGTATCGAACACGCAGAAACGATGGTAGGTCGTTCATTCGATTCCTCGCAGTTCTTTCAGCGCCACAACCATCTCGGCTGCGTCGTGCTTCTTGAGCGCGTAATCAGCCCTCGCGATTGCTGGCCTGATTACGAACGCAAGCGCAGGCTTTCCGGCGTCGCCGATGCTCTCGTATTCCGGAACGATGACGTCGCGGACGCGGTCTCGCTCGGCGAGTAGTTCTGTCGGTAGGTCGCTCACCCTTCCTCCAGGATCTCAAGCGCCCGCTTCGACGCACCGGCGCGCACGGCATCGCGCTTCTCGCGGAACTTGGCTGCGACTCGCACGGAAGCCTTGGCCATCTCTGCGGACTCCGCGGCGTCCAGTTTCTCCAGCTTGGTCTTGATCTGCATCGCTTCTTTGAGCTCTGCTGCGGTCCAGTCGTTCATGTCCAATACTCCCGCGCGTCGCTCCAGTTCGGATACCCGTTGTCGATGAGCCATTGCTCGCACAGCGCGCGAGCTTCCTTGTCGATTGCATCCAGATTCGACCACGCTTCATGCCTGTTCTCTGGGTTATTCCTGGTCGGGTCAGGAACAGGATCTGTGCTGAAAACAGTCTTCCCGCAGTCAATGACATGCATCATGTGCACAGCTGTGTCGTCGTAGTCTCTCGTGATTGTGAATCGACGCGATGCGCTCATGTGTGCTTTGCGATCATAGAACGCAGCCTTGTAGAATATACTCGCTCGCTCCCGCCCTTGCTCGTCGACCAGGTAAGACCACATCGAATGCCCAGACGCCTTTTTGCTCCAGCCGTCTGGAAGCTTGGCGTACATGAACAGTTCGTCGCCTTGCACTTGCCCCAGGAACTCCACGCCAAATGATTCCAGAACCTCGCGAGTATCGCATTGCATGTCTGACGGAAGCGTGTCGCTGTGTACCAGTTCCGTTTGGCCTTGCGCTTCCTGCTGTTCAATTGCTCTGCCGCCGACAACAGAGGCTTTCAGCAGGTTCAAGATCGGCTCGTCGTGTGCTTCGCGTGACGTGTTGGTTGGCGCGCGCTTGTCTTCGTTGATTCCCATTGGTTGCTCCTGTGTTAACTTGTTTATACTAAAAAGGGATGCTGTCGTCGTCTGGGCCGAATCCGCCGCCAGCATCATCGTCGAAACCAGCGCGCTTCGCCGGCTGCTCTACACCGCGCTCCTCCCAGTCGTAGAGCTCCGGGTCACGCGATGGCGCGTTGGCCGTTACGGTGCGGTGGTTGCGCTCGCCGCGCCACTGCTCGGTTGGGAACGCGGACCGCCACTCAACCCAGTAGCCTAGCGCCTTGGCGGTCTTGTGATTCTTCTCGGCGTACTGTCCACCTTCGGCCGCGCTTGCGAGGTTGCGTTCGTGCCAGTAGCGCAAGTCTTCCAGCGTCATCTCTGACATCCAACAGTACTGGCCTTTGCGCGACATGCGACCGTCGAACTTGGGCGGGTACGGCACCCTGGGAGCAGTCGCCGTGCGCAGCGATGGGAGCGCATCGTAGACGGCTTGCAGAGCCAAACCGGGCGGCAGTGCAGCGAACTCTTCTTTGGTCATCGCTCCTCAAACTCCGCTTCGAAAACGTCGCCATTGCTCACTTCATCGGCCGTGTAGAGCCCGAGCACCACGTCGGGGTAGACTCGCCTGGCAAGCTGCGTCTTGGCGCGATGCCGCAGCATCGTCTTGCGCCACTTGCTCCAGTTCGATTTGGCGTTCGGGCCTTCCTTGCTCGTGCCGATGAACCCATCCTCAGATCCTTCCGCGTCGCTCGCGACCACGAGCATGGCGCGCGCGGCGTCCTGGATGGTGAACACCTCCGTTTGAACGCGCTTGCTGCCGACGCGCTTCGTTTCGTAGACGGCTTTTTGAGCTGTCGTCTCAACGCAGTCGAAGTACTCGGCTTTTCCGGACTTCAGCACGAGCGCCTCAATCAGGTCAGCGTGCATTGCGGGGCGGCCTTCGATGATGTGAAACGACGACAGCGCGGTCGTTGCGTCGATGCCGAGCGTGCGCCCACGAGCTAGAACGGCAAAGATTGCTTGCTCGGTCGGGAAGCCTCTGAACAGCTTTGAGTCTGCCAACACAGTCGCCATCTTGTAGGCGCTGCGAATGTCCTGCGGCTCTAGCTGCAGTTCCCACGGCACCATCACGGACGGCGCTTTGACGATCGCCTCGGTCTTCGGCTCTGGTGCGGAAGCAGGCGCTTCTGTGGCCTGTGGCGACGGCGGCGGCTCGCTCTGTTTGGTCTCTTGCTTCTCTGCTTCCATTTCGTCTCCCATGTCGTTGATGTCGTCCCACTCGGCGGGCTCTGGTTTCTGTTCGCGGTGCCGAAACAACGAGTCGAAGTCGAACCCGTCGACGTCGCGTGTCAGTTCAATCTGAATGAGCGCGGCGCCGTACCGTTCCCAGTACGTCGCGAGCGCTTTGCGTAGCGCTGGTGTGATTGTCTCGTCGTCTGCTCGCGCGGCTTGCAGTGCCTTGTTGGCATCGCCGAATTGCGTGATCAGTTTGGCCGCGTTCTTCAGACCAACACTCGGGATGCCTACGACATTGTCGCCCTTATCGCCCATCAAAGCAAGCTGTTGCGCGATGAATTTGGGCGCGACACCCATGCGTTCTTCGACGTCTGCGGGTCCCCACGTCTCCCATTTCGACACATTGAAAACGCTGGTCGAATCGCTGACTAGCTGGAGCAAGTCCTTGTCGTTCGTCGCGATCGTCGTGACCATTCCGCGCGCTTCTGCGACCCGGCACGCATGCGCG
>QJWJ01000291.1 GCA_003235365.1 Deltaproteobacteria bacterium | reverse complement strand
AGACGGTCTGCCGCTCATGTTCGAGCGTCTCTGAGGGGGATTGGATGCCATGCAGACGACTGAGAAGGAAAAGAAGAAGGTACGCGCGATCATGACCATCACCATAGTGATCGCACTCTACATCTTGGCTGCCGCCGCGCTGCAAACGTACTGGGTGTACGTTTACCATCCAGCGCACCCGCGGCCCCCGCGCACAGCCTGCAAATGAAAGGAGCCCGCGCCATGTTGGAAGAGATCATAAGGCTTGGTCTCGCGTTTGGTATCCAAATCCTGGTCATTTACTTTTGGTACTACATCATCAGCAACACCGGGGAGTTTTAAGGAGCGCGCCATGGCGAGCCGCTCCCCCACGCAGGAAGACAACAATCCCCACAAGCGCCTCCATGCGGTGGTGTTCTATATCGTCATCGCGTGCCTCACCGCGCAGGTGATCGAGGGTACGTTGATCGCGCCGTACATCCTCGTTCATTTCGGTTTCCCCGACTTGTCGCTCAAGGAAATCTGCGACGAGATGTACATCATTGTCTACAAAGACGAGGATCGCGAGTGCAACTTCCCCTATCCTTTGTTCGCCGGACCGGAAGTCTGGAAGTATAAGGATATGGCCGCGGAGGTCGGCTACCCAGTGCCGCCCAAGCCCAACTATGAAGGGTATGGTTGGCGGCAGACCGTTCAGCGCCACAAGGATCGGCTCGCTCGGCAGGCAGCGGCCAAGGCCGCTGCGGAGAAGGGGACTCAGCCGTGACCGTCTCCGAAACGTCGTTCAACAGCTACGACGATGCACTGGAAGCCGCCAAAGCCGTCCAAGCGCGTGCAGACAGGCTGATCGTGATCGGCATGGGATTCCTGGGGACCATGGTCTTCGGACTGATCGGCTTGCCGTTCTTCTTGCGCGGCGTCTTCATCCTGAGAAAGGCCGAGCGCGACGGTCTCGCAGTCCGTCCGACGATGATGACTTTCGTGGGCGCACTGGTCCTGATCGACGGGTTCATGAACACGCTCGGCTGGATGATCGACACCTTTGCGCACCACTCCTTGATCATTCGCGTCTTTGAGATGGGCTGGTCGCTCTTGCTCGACAATGGCTACGCCTGGAACTTCAACAACATGTGGTTCGGAGGGGCTGCCGCGCCCGGCGAGAAGGCCTGGGAGATCGCGTGTACCTTCGTGTTGTTCCCCATTCGCGTCGTCGCTGCCTGGGGCTTCTTGAAGGGAAAACGCTGGGGGCTCCAGTGGCTCATCATGTCCTGTTGGATGGGCGTGTTCGTCTGGGTTGGTTACCTGTGGAACCTGACGACGTTCTGGGAGATGAGGCTCGTCGATATCGCTGCGCCCGTATGGGGCTGGTGGTTGTACGACATCTGGTACATCACGCCCTTCGTCATCCTGCCGTACCTCTACACCATCAACAAAGAGATGTTCACGAGTGACTGACCTCGATCCGACGAGGTTGGCGCAAGTGGTGGAAAACCTGGCCCCGGCCGTGTCGCATGGAAGACGGCTGACGGGGCGGCTCGTCACGGGAGCCCAGCGCAGCTTCTTCACGTCGCAGAGCTGCGAAGTGGTTTACGTGCCCTACCCCCTCGTCGGCGCGCCGCAGACCTTGCGCGGGATCACGTGTGGACTCGCGCTGCAGGCCTCCCCGAGCAAGGAAGCTTTGGCTGCTCTCCCGCTCCACGAGCTGCGCGCCGCAGAGCGCGCAGCGTTGACGCTCGTGGAGGGTGAGGTCGCGATGGCATGGGCTCTCGAGCATTGGCCTGGCCTCGAGCAACCTCTGCGCGCTCTGTTGCCCGGTCTGACGCCGCGCAAGGTCGAGGTCATCGATGGCAAGGAGTTGGTCGAGCGGGCGCTGGCGTGGAAGAATGAGGGTGGTTCACTGATCGTACCCGCGATCTTGGGACGGCTTCCCGCCGAGGAGCGCGCGCGGAGGTCGCTCGCCAGCCGGCTGCGTGGCGGGAGCCGCATGCCGTACTCGATCCGGCAATCACGCCCCCCCAAGATCCTCTTCGCCATTCCGGTCGGCGGGACCGGCGGCGTCAAGTCCAAGAATCTCCAGCCTCCGCCAAGCGAGCAGGACGATCCGGAGGTGCGCGTCGAGCGCAGGGTCGGCATTCCCTACGACGAATGGGACGTCCACCGGCAGACCTACAGGAAGGGGTACGTCAGCGTCGTCGAGAACGCCACGAAGAGCGATGGCGCGCGCTTGGCGCGTCCGTCGCCCGAGATCCTGCGCTACTTCCGGATGAGCCCGACCAAGAGCTGGCGCAAGCGTTGCGAGGATGGAACCGAACTCGACGTCGACGCGTTCGTGAGTGAGCACTCCGCGCGGCGCGCCGGCGAGCACACTCAGGGCAACGTGTACATGCAGCAGGCCGATGGCGCACGCAATGTGGCGACCGCCATCCTGCTCGACGGCAGCTCCTCGCTCGGCACGGACGGCGGCGCGCATCTCGAGCTGGAGCTCGCCTGCGCGGATGCCCTGGCCACCGCGCTCGCCCACGCACGGGAACGCCATGCCGTATTCGTGTTCAGCGGCAACACACGCCATCACGTCGAGATCAAGGTGCTCAAGGACTTCAATGAGCCAAGGGCCATGCTGCCGGGGAGAGTTGGCATCCGAACGGGAGGTTACACGCGCCTCGGTGCACCCCTGCGTCACGTGACGCGCCGACTCTTCGATGTGCCCGCGGAGCGTCGCATCCTGCTCTCGCTCGGCGACGGCTTGCCGTCCGACGAGGGGTACCAGGGACACTACGCGTACGGCGACGTCGCCAAGGCCGTCGATGAAGCGGAGAACGCGGGCGTGCTCGTCTACCACATCGGCGTCGGGCGCGTCCTGATGGACCCACTCCATGAAACTTTCGGCAAACGGCGATCGAAGCGAGTCACCTCGGTGCGCGACTTGCCCAAGGTTCTCGCTGAAATCCATAAAGTGTTGTGTGAACTATGAACAAACAGCCTCCCCTCTACTATCCCTCCGGCCACGAACAGGACGCGTTCCGCGTATGCTTCGAAACCGAGCTGCCGCTGATGCTCACGGGCCCGACGGGCTGCGGCAAGACGCGCCTGGTCGAGCACATGGCCGCAGTGTTGGACCGCCCACTGATCACGGTGGCATGTCACGATGATCTCACCAGCGCCGACCTCCTCGGACGCTTTCTGGTAAAGGGCGGCGACGTCAATTGGGTGGATGGACCGCTGACCCGCGCCGTTCGCACGGGTGCGATCTGCTACTTGGACGAAGTGGTCGAGGCGCGCCGAGACACGCTGGCGGTCCTTCACTCGCTGACCGACTACCGCCGGACGCTCTATCTCGATCGTACGGGCGAGACCATCGAGGCACCGCGCGGATTCATGTTGATCTGCTCGTACAATCCCATTTCGCGCAGCGCGCTGAAAGAGCTGAAGCCTTCATTCCGGCATCGCTTCGTGTCGCTGGCGATGGACTATCTACCACCCGAGCAGGAGACGGCCGTCGTAGCCTCCGAGTCGACGATGGACCACGCCAGCGCGGCTCGTTTGGTCAAGCTCGGCGTCGCGCTGCGCGCGGCGAGTGGCGGCGGGGTACATGAGCCGCCCTCGACCCGTTTGCTCGTCACCGCCGCCAAGCTGCACGTCGCGGGCCTCGACCTGGAGAAGGCGATTCATGCCGCCGTGATCGAGCCGCTCGTCTCGGGCGGTTCCATGGACGCGACCATGAAAGAGATCCTTGACATCTCGCTACCAGGTTAGTTGTGAGGGTCTTACTCACCGGTGCATTCGGGAACGTCGGCCTGACGACGTTGAACGCGCTCCTCGATGCCGGGCATCACGTGCGTTGCTTCGACGTGCAATCGCCGTTGAACGTCAAGACGAAGGCGAGCTTCGTCAAGCAGGCGTGCGACGAGAAGCTCTCGCGCTGCGAGATCGTGTGGGGCGACCTGCGAACGGCTTCGCTGCAGGCGCTCACGAACGGCGTGGACGCCGTGATCCACCTCGCAGCAGTCATCCCGCCCACCAGTGAGACCAACCAGAAGCTCGCGCATCACGTCAACGTGGAGGCCACCGACGGACTGCTTCGCGCCACCGAGGCAACCAGCCCGCACGCGCGCTTCATCTTCACCTCCTCGGTCGGGGTCTATGGCTACCAGCAGAGGGACGCGGCGCCGAAGACCAGCGCCGATCCCATCAACCCCGTGAATGCATACGGGCGCCAAAAGGTGCAGGCCGAGGAGCTCGTCAAGAGCAGCAAGCTACGCTGGCTCATCGTTCGCCTAGGCGTTTGCTTCGACAGCAAGTTCGCGCTCCAGGCCAGCCTCGCGACCATGAAGATGCAGCTGGCGATCCACCCGGACGCGCGACTCGAGCAGATCCACCCGAAAGACGTTGCGCTGGCGCTCACGAACGCCATGTCCGCCGACGGCGTCGACAACAAGGTGCTGTTGCTTGCGGGCGGGCCGGCTTGCCGGACGACGTCCGGTGACCTGCTTCGCATGGTCTTCGACGTCATCGGCCTCAAGGTCCCGCACGCGATCTTCGGGAAGGAGCCGTTCTACGGCGAATGGATGGACACCAGCGAGAGCCAGAGCCTGCTGACCTACCAAAGGCACTCGCTCGCGGAGACTGTGCGAGAGCTCGGCGACAAGCTCCGCATCGTCAAGTGGTTGCTGTTCCCGCTTCGTCCCATCGCGCCGCTGGTTCTCACGCGGATCTTTCGACCGTCATGACGACGCCGACCACCTGTTGTACCTCCCGGAGATTAGCGGGCCGTCGATGCGATACTTAAAGACGGAATTGCTCGACTTGGTCTTCTTCCCGTTTCCTGATCCGCACGATCTCCCGTAAGGAGGCCTCGAACGCGCTCCCCTGACCACGAAGGAGGTGGGACGATGCGGACGAGTAAGTTCACGCCGGAGCAGATGGTGCACATCCTCCGCC
>QJWJ01000525.1 GCA_003235365.1 Deltaproteobacteria bacterium | reverse complement strand
ATCATGCCGACCAATTTCCCGTCGTCGTCGACGACCGGAACACGACGAACCTGAGCGTCGAGCATCAGTTGTCGAACGGCGGGGACCGGCGTCGAACTCTTGCACGTGACCAAGTGCTTGGACATCGCGGACTCGACCGCGCTTTCCCACAGTGGCACGCCTTGAGTGTAAGCGGCGAAACAGATGTCGCGATCGGTGATCACGCTGACTGGCTTGTCATCGTCGTCCACCACGACCAGCGCGCCGAGGTCGTGGTCCCAGAGCAACCGAGCCGCGACGTTGATCGAATCCTTCGGGCTGCAACTCTTGACGTCACTCCGCATGACGTCACTTGCCGTCGGCGCGTTCTTGCGGGCACGGGGTGCTGCTTTCGACGTTGCCCCTGCCGCGCGTTTCGGCTTCGTCTCCGACGGTTTTGCCTTCTTCGCGATAGTCTTGGATCCGCTCGGCGGCGTGACTTCGACGGCGCTCGCCTCGACGGCGCTCGCCTCGGCGTGCTTCTCCGCAGTACGCCGTTTGGTCGACTTCGCCGATCGCTTCGCGGGCGTGCTCTCGTCGCTCGGCACGGGCGTTCCGCTCGCGCTTCGCTGCTCCACCAGTCGCAACTTGGGTACGGTCATACTCACTCCTTCGAATGAACGCGGGACGGCAGAAGCGTCGAACCACGGCATCACACCAATCGAGTCGCTCGGGGAGCTTGACCCCGAGCCAACCCGCGCGGCAAGTTTTCGCTGATGCCGGCTCGCCGAGACGGCCTTGCGCTCACATCGGAATGACCGATGGAGCAATACGCTCGAAACGTTCGTGATTGGTTGGCGACGAACGGATCGAAGTGGTCATCCCGGTTCAGGTCGTGGCACCCGTCGAGAGCGTGGCCTGATCGGCGGGGCCGTGAGCCGTCCCTGGAAGCAGCAAGTCCTCGAGAAAGAACGCGGACAGCTCGGCGCGACCCGTGAGATCCGCCTTGCGGTAGACGGCTCGGGCTTGTTCTCTCACCGTGCGTTCGCTGACGCCACGCACGTCGGCGATCTGCTTGAGGCTCAGGCCCTTGAGCAACAGCAGAGCGACTTCCGATTCGGCGGCCGTCAACGCCCAACGGTCGAACTGACGCCCGACGGCGGCGCCCAGGCCGGCGAGCAGATGCGAGGCCTCGTTCCGCCAGCGGTCGGCTTGTTGCTTCGCCGTCGCCAAGTCGAGCTGCAAGTTGCGCGCCTCGCGGGTGAGCCGCGCGTTCCTGCTCACCACCCGGACCACGCCGAGGGACGCGAGGATGAGCACCGACGTTTCGACCGAGACGTGTTCGAGGCTCGTTCCCTCGGCCAGGTCGACCGCGACGTCGATGCCGACCAACAGCGCGATGCCCGCGAAGAGCAAGAGCGACATCAAGGGCGACTCGTGAGGTTCGTCGTTCATCGCGCCAACGATATCCGGTCCGTCGGGTGATGGCAGCCGCGACGTTCGACCGCATCCGTCATCCGACGTGTGGCGTTTTGACCCAAGCTGTTGGGCCAGCGTTGGGAGCCGAAATGGTGCTTCTGCGTCATCCGACCAATGGCTTCGACCTGCTGCGCTCCGCAAGTTGCGCCTCAGGTCGAGCCCCATGAAACCGCACACCCCTCTCTCGTCTCTGTCGGCAATCCTCGTTGCCGCGCAGCTGCTCTCGTCCCCCGACGCCGCCGCCGAGCCTGCTGGGATCGGGCCACCCACGAATGGCGGTTCGCACCGTCGCTTGTCGGGGCGTGTGGTGAGGCTCAGCGCTCGGGTCGCGCTCGAACGCGCCCTGGAAAAGTCACCGGAGCTGGGGCCGGGTCGGTTGCTGGTTCGGGACACCGCCTCGCTGAGGCCGTCGGCGGCGCGCCATAGCTGGGCGCGACCAGTGGTAGCGGCCGAGGGCGGGATGCGCCGCAATCCCGCCGGCGACAGTCGCCCCGAGATCTCCGTCTCCTTGACCCAGGCTGTGCCGTTGACTTCGATTGGCGACGCGCGGCGGCGACACGCCGACGCCCTGTTGACCGAGGCGCACGCGGAGCTCGAACGTGATTCGCTCGGATTGGCGGTGGAGGTTCTCGACCTGTGGCTCGATCTCGCGCACTGGGAGCGGGTCGCCGAGCACCACGGGCGCGCGGTGGAGCGCGCCCAACGTTCGAGTGACCTCATCGCACAGCAAGTGGCGCTGGGATCGGCTCAACCCGGTGACGACGCGGTTGCTCTGGCCGCGTTGGGGCGGTCGCGCGCAGCACGGCGGCATGCCCAAGCGCAGTGTGAACGGGCCGTCGGTGAACTTCAGTTGTTGTTGGACGCCGACCCCACCGAGAAGTTTGTCACAGAAGGTGAACTGGGCCTCCCCGAGCCGACCGGACCCGACGTCGAGGTGACGCGGCACCCGAGCACGCAACTGCTGTTGGCGCAGGCGCAGCAGCAGCGAAGCACCGCGCAGTTGGAATTGGCGCAGGCGCGCGCGCCGCTCGGTGTCGGCGCCCAAGTGACGCGCGAAGGCACGGGGGATTGGGTGGCGCTGCTACACGTTTCGGCTCCCCTGCCCTTCGGCGATCCCAATCGCTACTGGACCTTGGCTAACGGACGCCAACTCGAGGCCCTGGAGTTCGAGGCTAGACACACGCGCGAGCGGTTCACGCGTCTGGCGGCTCAGCTGCGTCGCCGTTGGGATTTTCAACGCCGGCAGGTGGAGCAGATCGAGAAGGAAGAGGTCGCGCCGGCCGCGTTCGCTCTGCGCGTGACGGAGTACCAATTCGAAGCGGCGAAGGTGCCGTTGCAGACGTTGCTATTGTCGCGTGACCGCGTCGCAGACGCCGAGATGAATTCGTTGCTGGCACGCCTCGAGCTGGAGCGCCTGCGCCTTCAGCTGGCCTGGGCCGATGGTTCTCTACTCGATTGGGCGAGGAGTTCTCGATGATCAATCCATTGCGTCAACTTCCTGTTTGGGCTCTGGTCGCGCTCGGGGCAGCGGGGTGCAGTCAAACACCGACCGAGCAGAGTGAACTTGCGACACGTACCGAGGAGGCACCATCTCCGGGACCCGCCAAAGTGCGACTGCCCGAGGAGCTGCTCAGCAACGGACGCGTGGCGGTTGCTCCTTTGCAGCGCGGCCCGGTGCCGCGGACCGTCACCGTCAGTGGCTGGGTGAAGGTGACCCCGGACGGCGTCGCGGTGCTCAGCGCGTCGAGCGACGCTCGAGTCGCCACGATTGCCGTTCGGCCTGGCCAAGTCGTGGCCAAGGGCGACCTGCTGATGCGCTTGGACGCCCCCGCCGTGGCCGTTGCCCGCGCCGACTTGCAGCGCAGTCGTGCCATGAAGGAGCGCGCCCAACTGCTGGTCGAACAAGAACAGAGGCTGCGGGAATTGAGGGCGACCAACACGCGCGATAGCAGTCTGGCCCATCAGGAGTTGGCGTTGGCCAACGCACAGCAAGTGGCCGCCGAGGGCAGCCTGCGTGCCTGGGGTGCTTCGGGTGGGGGAGGTGCATCGGTGACGCTCGTAGCGCCGGTCTCCGGCATCGTGAGTCAGTTGCCGGTCGAACGCGGCAGTACGGTCACCACCGGGACTCAACTCATCAGGCTGATGCAACCGGACGCGCTGAGCGTGACGGCCAACGTGCCCCAAGCCGTTGCTCGTTTCATCGCGCTGGCTCGAGCGCACATTGCGTTCTTGGGTGCTGGCAATGAGCCGTGTCCGGCGCGCGTGCTCGGTCATCTACATCGAGTCGACGGACCGCTGGGGACGGTTCCGTTTCAACTTCTGCCCGAGCGCGAGTGCGCCGCGTCGTTGTTCGAGGGCGCGACGGTCGAGGTCGAAATGCCGCTGATGGCTCGCCCCTCCGACGAGCAACTGGTGCACGTCGCCGCCAGCGCCATCACGCGTTTGGACGGGGATAGTCTGGTCTTCGTGCAAGCGGGGCCCGATACCTTCGAGCCGCAAAGGGTCACCGACGTCGAGGTGTGGGGTGATCAAGCCTACTTTCGTTGGACCGGGCCCAGTGACGCCCAGCTGGCCACGACCGGAGCGGTCTTGCTCAAAGGGGAACTCACGCGGGGAGAACTCGAATGATCAGCGCGTTGGTGCGATTGGTGTTGCGCGCCCCTTGGTTGGGCGTGGGGTTTGCGATCACGCTGGTGGTTGCGGGCTACGAGGCGTACCGAACGTTGCCCATCGACGCGGTCCCAGACGTTTCGAACGTTCAAGTGCAAGTGCTGACGCCAGCGCCCGGGTTGTCGCCACTCGAGGTCGAGAGTCGCGTCACGCAGATCGTCGAGGTCGCACTGTCGGGCATCCCTCACGTCGGCCGAGTACGATCAGTGTCTCGAGCGGCGATCAGCGCCGTCACGCTGGTGTTCGAGCCGGGTACCGACATCCTGTTGGCCCGCGAACTCGTGACCCAACGCATTGCGGGGCTGAGTGAGGCGTTGCCCCCCACGGTCGGGCCGGCAGAAGTCGGCCCTCTGACCACGGGGCTTGGCGAGGTCTACCACTTCACGTCGAGCTGGCCCGGTCACACCCTCGACGAGCTTCGCACCGTGATCGACTGGGAGCTTGCCCCGCGTCTCAATCGAGTACCCGGAGTGGTCGAGGTGAACTCCTGGGGCGGGGACAAGCGGCAGATTGTGGTGCAGCCCGACCGCTCGGCGATGCTCGCGCACGGGGTCACCCAGCACCTGTTGGTGGAAGCGCTGCGCGAGGGCGGCACGAGCACCGGCGCGGGCATGATCGCGCGCGGCAACGAAGGAACATTCATCCGCGTCGACGGTAGCTATCGCACCGTCGAGCAGGTCGGGGCTCAGCGCGTCAAGATCAGCGAGGGTGAGCAACGCCTGCCCGTGCTCGTCTCAGACGTGGCCCAGGTGACCGAAGGCTCACCGCCGCGCTTTTCGGCGGCCACCGCTGACGGCAAGGGCGAAACCATCTACACGATGGTGCAAATGCTGGCGGGGGCCAACTCGCATCGTGTCGTCGCAGACGTCAAACAGCGACTGGACGAGATCTCGCAGACACTGCCCGAGGGGCTGACCATCGAACCTTTCTACGACCGCGCTGCATTCGTCGATGACGTCCTGAGCACCGTCAAACGCAACCTGGTCGAAGGTGGCGTCATCGTGGCCGTCGTGTTGCTGTTGATGCTCGGCAGTTTGCGTGCTGGCCTCGTCGTCGCGTCGGTGATCCCGCTCTCGATGCTCGGCGCGTTTTGGCTGATGCAGCGCTTCGGCGTGAGCGGGAACCTGCTGAGCCTCGGCGCGATCGACTTCGGCTTGGTCGTGGACGGCTCGGTGGTGATCATCGAAGGTGCGCTGGCGGCGATGGCGACACATGCACTGGATGGGCGGCGCGCGCTGGCGCGCGTGGCTTCGGAAGTGGGGCGCCCCGTGACCTTGGCGGTGGTGATCATTGCCATCGTCTATTTGCCAATCTTGCTGCTGGAGGGCGTCGAAGGAAAGATGTTCAGGCCAATGGCGCTGACCGTGCTGTTCGCGCTGACCACGGCGTCCGTGCTGACCTTCACGTGGATCCCGACCCTCGGAAGCTACGTGTTACCCAGGCAACACAAGCACGAACCCAAGTTCGTCACGGCGATGCGAAGAATCTACCACACGGCGCTGCCGCCCGTACTGAAGCGTTGGCAATTGGCAGCCGCCGCGCTGGTCGCGTTGGTCGCGGCAGGCGGTTGGTCGGCGAGTCGTCTCGGTGGAGAGTTCGTGCCTCGCTTGGAGGAAGGCAGTCTCGCCATCCAGTTGACCCGCCCGCCGAGCGTGTCGTTGGAAGAAGCGCTGGCAGGGACCAGCGCCGTCGAGCGCGCGCTCGAAAGCTTTCCCGAAGTGCGACGAGTGGTCTCCCGTATCGGCAGTCCCGATGTGGCCACCGACGTCATGGGTATCGAACAAGCCGACGTCCTCGTCAGCATGATCCCCCGTGAACGCTGGACCACCGCACCCGATGCCGCTGGATTTGCCGAAGCACTGCTGCCCGTTCTACAGCGTGAACTGCCGGGTACCGGATTTGCGTTCACCCAACCCATCGAGATGCGCGTCTCGGAGCTGATCGGCGGGGTCCAGTCGGATGTCGGCATCAAGGTATTCGGACACGACCTCGTCCAGCTGCGCGGCGTTGCTGATGAAGTGGCGAGTCGGCTATCGACGATCCGCGGCGCCGCAGACATTCGTATCGAACCCACCAAAGGCCAACGGACGCTGACCATCAATCCCCAGCCGCGCAAGCTCGCCTTGGCCGGCGTTTCGAACTCGGAATTGGCGATTCACACGCAAGCACTGAGACAGGGAGTGTGGGTCGGCGACTACCTGGAAGGACTGCGTCGCTTCGACGTCGTGCTGCGGTCGGCTCCCGATACCATCGACCCCTTGGCGCTGGGCGCGGCGCCCTTGCTGAGTGATGTGGGCACGCTCGTTCCGTTGGGCGAGGTGGCGGACGTCGCAATCAGTGAAGGCCCGGCACAAGTCAGTCGCGAACAAGGGCTGCGGCGTGTGCTCGTCGAGGCCAACGTGCGGGGGCGAGACCTCGCCAGCTTCGTCGGCGAAGTCCGTCAGAAGCTCGCGAACGTCGAACTGCCGGTTGGAGGCTTCATCGAGTACGGCGGCCAGTACGAGAACCTCGCGCGAGCGGCGAGTCGACTGCGCATCATCGTGCCGTTGACGCTGGCGGCCGTGCTGTTCCTGCTGTACTTGGCGTTTGGTGCCCTGCGCCCAGCATTGTTGGTATTTCTGAACATTCCCGCAGCGGCAACCGGTGGCGCGTTCGCCCTGGCACTGCGCGATTTGGATCTGTCGATGAGTGCGGCAGTCGGCTTCTTGGCGCTGTTCGGTGTCGCGACGCTCAACGGCGTGGTGTTGATGAGCGCCATCATCCACCATCGCAACGAAGGACGTCCCAACGCCGAAGCGGCATTTCTGGCGTCGAGTGAACGATTGCGGCCCGTCCTGACGACGGCGCTGGTCGCAGCACTGGGCTTCTTGCCGATGGCGATCGCGACAGGTACCGGCGCTGAAGTGCAACGTCCCTTGGCGACGGTGGTAATCGGCGGTCTCGTCACCAGCACGCTCGTCACCCTGTTCGTCCTGCCCTCGCTCGCGGCCCGGTTCTCCGGTAATTCGGCAACCCAATCCGAAGACGCGCTGCAGTGACTTGCAATCGACGAGATGGCACCGGCTCGAGCTCAACCGTACGGCTGCCCTCGCCAATCCCCACGCTCACGTGATCGACAATTCGTCGACGATGGCCAGCGTGCCTAGCCACGATGCCCGGCTGCAGTGTCCGACTGCCCGCCGAGCGCGGAAGTCGCCCCGGGGTGAGTGGGCGGACCGATTGGCACGCTGCCACGGGTCTCGGAGCACTGTCGCGTAACCGTTTAAAACTACTAACCATTTATCGATTCTCCCAACTACTAGCCAGCTACTAACTGAAACAGAATTAGTAGTTCGGGCGCTCTAGTACTAATCTTCAAGTAATTAGTACTAGGTTAGTCGAGGGCACTTCCCATGCGAATTCCCAAGAGACCTCCGAAGTTCGCGACGCTTGTTGCCGAGACCGACGGGGACACACTCGCCCGACTCATGGCGCAACAGTTGGTGGGCATGTCGGATGAACGTCATCCCTATCCTCACTGGGACAAGCTCCAATACTTGCCCCTCCCGAACGGGATCGAAAACCACCGGCAGTGGTGGCTTGCCCTGAAGCTTTCGCGGACGGTAACCCAGAGCCCGGTTCCGCTGCGGGATGTACAAGGCAAGAGCTTTGTTTTCGCCGTACCGACGCCCGTGGCCGAGCAGCTTCACCACATCGACTTGGGTGCGGGCGGCGTCGTGAGTCTTCCGGAACAAATAACCAACCCCCACACGCGCAATCGGTACCTGGTCAGTTCCCTCATCGAAGAGGCAATCACTTCCAGTCAGCTCGAAGGAGCCGCAACGACGAGAGAAGTCGCCAAGCGGATGATCGCGAGCGGGCGGGCCCCACGTGACACCAGCGAGCGCATGATCCTGAACAACTACCGCACCATCCAGCGGGTTCGCGAGCTCAAGTCCGAGAAGCTGACGCCGGAGTTGGTCTTCGAACTCCACCGCATGATCACGCGGGACACCCTGGAAGACGCAACGGCGGTTGCACGCCTGCGCAGATCAGACGAGAAGGCCGTGGTGGGTGACGATTTCGGGGAAGTCTTTCACACTCCCCCGCCAGCCGACGAGTTGCCCGCTCGCCTCGCGCTGATGTGCCAGTTTGCAAACGGTGACACTCCGGCCGCATTCGTTCACCCGGTGATACGCGCAATCATCCTTCACTTCTGGTTGGCGTACGACCACCCGTTCGTCGATGGCAACGGCAGAACGGCGAGGGCCTTGTTCTATTGGCTGATGTTGCGCTCTGGTTACTGGCTATTCGAGTTCATCTCGATTTCGGCAATCTTGACTCAGGCCCCGGCCAAGTACGGACGATCCTTTCTCTACACGGAAACGGACGACAACGACCTGACGTATTTTCTGCTGAGTCAGACACAAGTGATCCGTCGAGCGATCGCCTCGCTGCATGCCTACCTCGATCGCAAGACCGCGGAGATCCGCGAAGTCGAAGCGCACCTGCGGGCCGTGGCGACGTTGAATCACCGCCAGGCGGCGCTCATCACCCACGCGTTGAAACATCCGGGTGAGCGTTACACGATCAATCGACACAAGACCCTGCACCAAGTCGTCTACCAAACGGCGCGGACCGATCTTCTACAATTGGCTGAAAACGGCGTGTTGCGAAAGACCCTGGTGGGCAGGGAACTGACGTTCATCGCGCCGGAGGACCTTGCCGACCGTCTCTTGGCGCTCCCTGGGGCAAGCGTCGCTGGAGATTGACGACGCCAACCGCTTCGTTGGAACGACGGCACTGGAGGTCGGCCTGGTGAACGTTCGCGATCATCAGACTCGTACGCGTCTCGAATCTCCATCAGTTGCTCTCGTGGGAGCGCCAGAAACCGCCAGCGCGCCCCATCACGAATCAGCAGCAGGTAGAAGAGCTCGATCGCCTGTGCGGTACGAAGTTGCTTCCTGGAGAGCTTGAATACGTACTATGCGCGCCATCGGAACGACCTTCGACGCGACATCGTCCTTCGTTTGTGGCGTGTGGACGAACCGAACCCGCACTGGCTGCCACTGCCGTGCCGATCCCGTAGCCAGCGGCCGTCTTGCCGCCGACGCCCCAGTTCTTGAGCGCATCCGCGAGGAGCTGCGCGGCGAGCTCCGTCCACTCGCTCGGCCCGCTCAGGGCGAGCAAGAGGCGGCACTTGGGTCGTACCGTCAGGAATGCGACCGGATTCGGGCCGTCGTAGTCGTCGGGCGGCTCGACCTCTGGCTCTTGACCACGTCGGTGCTCGTTCCACTGCG
Organism: Deltaproteobacteria bacterium; assembly: GCA_003235365.1. Classification (GTDB taxonomy): domain Bacteria; phylum Myxococcota_A; class Polyangia; order Polyangiales; family Polyangiaceae; genus SZUA-265. The sequence continues at coordinate 6,549 of QJWJ01000525.1, read as the reverse complement.
CCCAGCGGAGTCCATCGTCGTAGTAGCCCTTCTGATGCACCGTAAGCACGTCGGCCGCGAAGGGCTTGTTGTCGGGAATACTGCCGGGCGCGCATCGTGAAACGTGACGAGGCCGGCAGCCGCGCCCGCCACGAAGCCGCGCTCACGCATCGTGGCGTCTTCACGAGCGTCGGGCGCGCCGAAAAGCGCGCGGTAATTGGCGCCAGGCCCGCGCTCGATCCGTCGGCGGTTCCAAGTCACGCCTTGGTAGTCGACTCGCGCGCGCTCGTCGTCATGCTGCTCCCAGGGCTTCTTGCCGGGCTCGAAGGGCCCGTTAGTGGGCGACGACGTGGTGGGGATGGCGGCGTAAGGCGCAGGATGCGGCCTGGCGGATCCGGCATTCCGGCTTGGGCCATCTTCGGAGCATCCTCGCTTGGAGCCCGCTCGATCCCCCACAGGCCTTGCGCCGGTGTTGACGCACATCAACACACGCGCCACGATTATCAACATGGTCATGTCGATGAGCACCGAGGATAGGGTCAGGCAGCTGCACGAGCGGGCAGTGCGCGAACTCGTTGAAGCACACAAGCAGCGTACGGATGAGCCCTTGGTCCTCGCAATACGGTTTGACCTCGCTGACACGCAGGACATCCACCTGTTGGAGGTTCTGGATGGCTTTCCCGGCGGTGATGACGACGAACTGTTGGTTACGGAGTTCGAGCCGTCTGCGCAGTTGAGGATTCTTGGCAAGCTCCAGCTCGCCTTGGGCAGCCCCGCACAACTCGCATCTGTGATTCGTCGTGGCGGGGAACAGCTCGAGAGGTTTCGACATGGCGTTGTCGTTCATGATGACGGGAGCAAGCGCGCCGCTGAGTTGAAGAGTGGGCTCGGATTGTGAGTTCGCAGTCGGTACGGAATTCGGCGCCCTGGTTTCGTCAGGCGGAGAGCGACGCAAGAACCGCGGAGGCACTTTTTTCGCTGCCCACGCCGATGAGGGAAGCTGATGTTGGGTGCCACGTCGCTGCCTTGTGCGCCCAAACCATCGAGAAAAGCCTGAAGGGCTACGTCCTCCTCAATGGCGCGTCTCCGGCGATGAATCACCGTCCCGACAAGTACCTCGCGAACTTGCTAACAAAGGGCGATCCCTTGCTTCGATACCGAGAGCACCATGGTCACCTTTCCAAGCTCTTCGACCCGGAAACGAAGTCGGCGGTTCGTAACCTGTTCGATCTGACGCCCGGTGGTCTCGGGAATCGGGTCGACGCCACCAATACTGAGTACCCGTGGGTCGAGGGCGGAGAATGGAAACACGCACCCTGCGGAGACGCGACCTTCTCGGACAGACGAATGCTCGAAGGATGGCTTGCGGTGACGAAGCGCATCCGCGATACGCTGCGCAAGCTCTGGATTGCAGTGGACCGTGGAACGGCCTTGTGAGTCGCGTCCTGGCGTAGCGGCGCTTCGACAGCCTACGAGATCGCCAGGAGCCGTCGCCGAACGTCGGTGAGCCGACTTCGTTCGCGGAGCACCCCCTCTGGAAATGGCATCGTGGAACTCGATCGTCGGGCCTGACGCTGGGGCCAGAGTGAGTGTTTGGAAGCCAGATGTGCGGCAGTGTTGAAGGATCGCCGTCCTCGATCCGCAAGCCGCGTTAGAGCATCAAACTACGTGGCTACGCTGAGCAACATCTGGTGGATCCACGAGTAGGCAGCTCTCGCCGCCGCAACTCCGGAAGGTTCGACACCGACGCAAGAAGCCTCCGCAGTTCGCGACTCGTTGCCTGCGAGTCATCCTCTCAGCAGTTCAAGCGCTCAAACAGGCCCGGGCAACGAGCTGTTCGGGACGGTCGCAATGCTGTGCCGAGTGGACCGAGCACTGGACGTCTGGATCTAGCGAGCGTCAGCGGGCCCACAAGGCGGCGAGATCGAGCTCAATCGCGTCGAAGGGGCGTAAACGCACTGGCTCATTACCACTGGCGCGCTGCACGATGCGATAACTCGCTCCATCCAGTTCGAGGACCTCGAGGAACTTGTCCAACGGCTCCACGAACCAAACGTGGCTGACGCGTTCCCGCTGATACACGTCCAACTTGCGGCCGCGGTCGAGGGCGCGGGTCGACGGCGAGGCGACCTCGCAGACCCAGTCAGGCGCGACCGTCAGGTACGCATCGTCAGGCAGCACGGGCAACGTGGTCCTGCGCCACCCTCCCAGATCTGGCACGACGATGTCCGCCGCGAGATGGATCTCTGGTTCGTCGAGAATGATCCACCCCCCGGGCCCTCCCTTGGCACGCTTGAAGGGCGGCCCCAATTCTTCCCCCAAAGCGGCTGCAGCCGCCGCGTGGGGAATGGCCGGGCGAGGGCTTTGATAGAGCACTCCGTCGACGACTTCCGCAACGACCCCGGGCGGGCTCGCGAGGACGTCTGCGTAGCCAGCGCGTCCGGGTGCGGCAGAGGACATGCCCGGACCTTACCACAGCGACCGGCGAAAGGCATGTCTCGGCCCGCCCTGCCGTTCTTGGCGCTTTGGCAGTTCACCTCGACTCATCGTGCGACGACGCCCGGTTTGTGTGTCCGCGATGCCCGGAGTACGCACTCGGGCAAGAGGTTCCTGCCCAAGCGCCGCAAGGGTGGGGATTGCCGCTGTCGAACGTGCCGTCCGTGCAGGCGTTCTCGTTGCCGCCGGTGAACGTCTACGCGAAACCCGTGCCGCCCGCCCTCGACCACCGCGAACAGTGCGCGTTCGATTCACCAGTGCAGCTCGTGATACGGGTCAACGGTCATGCGCGAGGCGGGTGGCCGGGCTATGCGCCCGCGTCGCCCTCCTTGGCGGGCTGCTCCTGACGTGCGCCAACCCTCCCCCCCAGCTGGTTCCTCTTCTGAAACGTACCGATGTTGATAGTGGGCAGCGGAGGTAGCACGAGCCCGCCGGCGCCTGTCACCATCGCCACGTGAGCGCGAAAGTACGGGTATACAGCCATGCGGCCGACGTCTGTCAGAAAAGCGATAGCAGCGCCTTCATCTGCGTCGACCCGGCTGTAGTGCACAAGGTAGCGAGCCTTTACGACGAACATGGCCTCACGAGCCTCGTTGTCCCTGGTTCCGCGAAAGAGCCATTCGCAAACGCCAACGACGGCGCCCTCGTCTGCCCGATGCTCCTGTTCGACCCAGTGGGTACCAATCTCCAATGACAGCGGCTCCCCTTGGGCATGCTCGGGCTTCAGGTCGAACTCCGAGTACACCAACTTGAGCGCTTCGAGGCGCGCCTTCGCCGCGATGGACGCGTACGCTTCGCTCAAGCCGCCCTCACATCGTTCGCAGGGTCAAAGTCGAAGTCGTATTCTGGCGCGGGCGACCAGACATGAACAGGCTCATGCCAGACAATGTCCTCCTCGGCATGAACCGCCATCCTTACGCTCGCGGTGTCGTGCGCGCTCTCGCGCTGCAAGCGACGGTGCACCTCGGCAGGATAGATGGCAAAGGCTTCCAGAAGCCCCATGAGCGGCTCACTTGCTTCCTTCCGCCCCTTGAGCAGATGTGACAAGTACGTGGGAGTAACGCCACACGCGCGCTCGACGTCACGATTGGATACTCCGGCTTTCTCGCGAATGGTCTCCACCAAGAAGGTCAGGTGCGTTCGTTGGTCCGCCAGGTACGTTGGCCTGAGCAGTGCCTTCGCTGCCTCGCGCAGGGACTCATCGAAGAACATCGCACCGCAGACGCTGCACGTTGGCACATCAAAGTCCGCAGGCAGCTCGTACCTGCTACCGCGTCGATAGGTGAACATGCGACCCTCGCCGGACCGGGGCTCAAGTCGTCCCTCTAGGCATTCGGTACAGATTTCACTCATCGTCTTCCTCTTCGTAGTCCAGGACGGTAGTCCTCAGGACCGTTTGGTCTGCAAGGCGTATCTCTCGGGTTGGATGAAAGGACAAGAACCACTTCTTGCTACTCAGGTCTTCGCCCAAACGAACGCCAAGCTTGATGTACCAGGCGTATTCTTCCTCTGAGCGGTCACCGAAAGCGTCGCGCATGATTCCGTAGACGTCGGCGCACGGCAGGTGGTCGGCACCAGGTTGGGGCCAGTTGCCGCAGAAGTCAGAAGAGTCCAGTTGGCGACATATCTTCTTCACGACCTGCATGTACTCGTCCCCCAAGAGTCCAATGAGTCGCTCCACCCGGGCCTCGCTGATACGAAGCTCGACGGCGCCGCCCGCTATGCCGGCCTGCAGCTGGGCCAAATCGTGGAGCGGCTTCAACCTGGCCTGTGCCCTTCACCATAGGGTGCATTGTACTCAGTACAACCCATGACGACCGATTTGTTCAAAACGTTGAGGGTGCATGCACCAGTTCGGCCCCAAAGCCCCGCCACGAAACGATTCCCCCTGAACCCCGATTCAGTCTACTTGGGCCAGATCATGCGCGCCTGTCCGGCGTTTTGTGAGTTGAATCCGCTTTGCCTGTCACGCTGGCGCGCGGGCGCACAGTTCCAAGCGCTCGCCGTCGTGCCTGGTAGCTTGCGCGCTGCGGAGGTCCCCGCCAACCCAGTGTCGCCGCTAGCGCTAGCTCGACTCAGACAAGGTTTGTGGCTTGAGCGAGAGCTAACCCCGTTCCTCCGTGAGCATGCCGGACAGGGCCGCACGCAGGTCACGAGAAAGCACACCTCCATCCTGCGCCAGGTAGTCTTGCAGGAGTACGGCAAGCGTCTCCGGCAAGGTCGGCATCAGCGTAGCGCCCCCAACGACAACGCTCGATAGCTCCTGCGCGCGGCCGGTCTTGGGGCTTCGGCCAGCGCTGAACCGGCGTCGCGCAGCGCGTCCCCGCGAGAGAACAACGTGCCCAGCGACCCAACCTCCGTCCGGGAGGCGGTGGCGGCTCGTCGCGACCGTTTCGGCGCGCCGCACTCCACGCGAGGCGAGAGATGGTTTGCGCCGCTGTGGAGCGACTTGCGGCCGTTGCAACGCGACTCGTCGCGACCTTTTTGTCGGAACGCGGGATTTCAGCGGCGCCTGCGGTCGCGACGAGTGCAGACCCGGTCGTGCGCACTCCACTGCTGGGCGCGCGCAGTGCAGTTTCTTCGCGCGGAGTAACTCGCGACGTCGCCGTGAGTGCACAGAAACCGACGTCGACTGCAGCGGAAGCCACGGCGACTGCCGTCGATGTCGCCTCGAGCGTGGCAGTGCTCGCCCGGGCCGACGCCGTTCTCGCGTGCGGCGCGCTCTCGTGCCCGGTCCGGGCGAGCACGTCTGCAGGCGCCCCCTACGCTGCGGCGCCGGGGGCGGAGGCGACGTCGTCGACGGGCTCGACGACCTCCTGTTGCCCGTCTGACGAGCGGCGCAGGCGAGCTAGGCCCAAGCGGATGAGATCGCGACGGCCCTTGAACTCGACGCGTGCCGTATCTGCCCACTCCTCGAAGAACGCGCGCAGTTCGAGCAGCTTCTCCGCGCGAGCACGTTCTTTGGCTTGCAGTTGCTCCAACGTGACCTTTTCGTCAGGCAGCTGCCGCAGCCGCTCCAAGCGTTCCTCAATACGTTCAAGCCAGCCAGCGTCGAGCCCCTTGGCAGCCATGGCCGCCACGGCCTCGGCCGCGTCCGCCTCGAGCTCCGGTGACACGTCACCGCTTTTCAGTCGTCGCACGCGATCCACGAGCGAGCCGAGTGTGGTGGCCGCCTCAGCCGCGTCGGTGCTTGCCACCAGCCCGTTCAACACGAACGTATGATGGAGCGGGTATTTGTAGCGTAGTGCCGCGCCGGCCAGCGCCACGGCATCTTCGTCCTGCTGGTTCAACTCCTGCAACGCACTCTTGACGTCCGGATCGCTGCCTTCGATCTCCGACCCCTCACCGTAGGTCCCCAGATCTTCCAGCAGTTGATAACCCCGCCGGTGTTGCTGCGCGCCATAACCGCGCGTTCTCAATCGCCGCCGAATGTTAGGATAGCGCGCGACGGCGAGTATGAAATGCAACAACCGCTCCGGCGTTGCTTCGAGTGTACCTTCTCCAACTTGCGGTTCCGAAACTGTCATCAGACACACCTCCCAATTGAGATCCCTCTCTGACCACGTTCGCTCACTCAATGCAATGCTGTTCATTCTTCACGGTGTTTTAGACTGCAGAGTCACGGATGGTGACGACAGTGCGTGTTGCGGAGAAGCGCGATGGAATGCGGGAGGGCAACGCCGACCGACGGGGCGCGAGACATTTGGGGGTCGCAGAATCTCCCAAGGTGCTGCGGTGCGTTGGGGGCTGGACGGCGCGGTGCCGGGCGTCGACGTTGTCTCCGCGGTGCGCCCGTGCAGTGACGCGATGGGGCGACGCCTCAACGACGGCAACCAGTCGTTCGTCGAGCTGCGGTCCATGATCGCTGGGATTCAGTCGCGCGTGACCGGGAAGGCCGTGCAGCTCGACGACGGGCGGATCCTGAGTCTCAACGGGGCGTCGCTCAGCGCGGCCATCTCGCTCCTGCTCAGCTTGGTCGGGCGTGACGCTGATCCAGTGCGAAGCCGGGAGCACGGGTTGCTCTGCGTGATCGCCCAGCGCCGACTGTCGTCGGGGCAGCCCGCAGAGATCGGC
>QJWJ01000369.1 GCA_003235365.1 Deltaproteobacteria bacterium | reverse complement strand
TGGTGCTCGACCCCGACGACAGTGTCGTCGGCGGGTTCTGAAGTCTCAGTCGAAACCCGCGCCGCTGGCGCTCGATGACAGAATACCAATTGTCAAAAATAAACGCCGCCACACACTGTGTGGCGGCGTTCGCCATTTGTGCTTGTGGGCAGACGGCGGAGCCCGTGGACGCAGAGCCTGCGTTCCCCAATCTGCGTCAGCAGTACGTCCCAACCGGCCAGACTTGGGGCTATGTCGCCAATCGCTGGGACGATACGGTGAGCATCGTCAACCTCGATACGTTCACGGTGGTTGGGCGGGTTCCGATAGGGCGAGACCCCGTAGTCGTCGATGGTCCCCGTCACCTGATCCAATTGCCTTCACAGGAAGCATTTTTCACTGTCCTGAGTTACCCCCACGAGGTCGTGAGCCCTCACGTAGTGGAATTCGGCGGCTCGATTCGCGCAGGGTACGTGCAGATGCTCGACGCAGTGGATTTCCGCTCCCTCGGCGAAGCTCGCGCCGATGTGCGCGCCGCCGATGCGGCGCTGGCCCCCGACGGCTCGCAATTGGCAATCGTGCACTACGACACGCTTCGCTCCATCGAAGAGGAACAGCTCGATGCGAGGCGCACCGACGTGCTGCTCGTCGACGACCCCGGGCAACTACGTAGCGGGACGAGCAACGAACGGCGCATCAAAGGTTGCGTCGCGGCGGCGGCCATCACCTACGGGAAGGATGCATCGCGTGCGTTCGTGGTGTGCACTGGTGAGGACGCCATCGGTGTCATCGACACCGTCAGCGGCGAGATGATTTCCATGGTTCCGTCTGGAAGCGCTCCTCTGAACAAGCCCTGGACAATCACAGTGGACGCGTCGGGTTCACGCCTGCTCGTCGCCAATCAGCAGGCCAACACGGTGAGCGTGCTGACTGCCGACGACAGCCCGGTGCTGCTGGCCACGGGTGACGCCCCAGGGCAGCCTTACCAAGCAACGTGGTTGGGGGATGACGAGTTCGTGATTGCGATGCAGCAACCCAACGCCACGTCACGTATCAACGCCGCCAGTGGCGAAACGCTGGCGACGATTCAGTACAGATCCGACGAATGTGAGAACCCCCACGAGCCGGTGTACGTGCCTGATGGACGGCTGTTTCTCGTCTGCGAGGGCGACCACTACTCGCCGGGCGCCGCCGTGCAACTGGACGCTGGCACCCTGGAGGTTGTTGGCCGCGTCGAACTGGGGCTATACCCTGAGCGAATGTGGGTAGCGCCGAAGTGAGACGATGCGCTCCATCTTTGCTGTGCTCGGTGCTCGTCGCGAGTTGCTCAGCGTCCGAGACCGAAGATCCCATCGCGCGCGGCGAGCGGCTATTCTTCTCACCCGACGTAGCCGCCTCGCCTCTAAACTCTTACAGCTGTGGCACGTGTCACGATACCGAAGCCCACTCGAGTGCGCTCATCAAGCCGGGGGCCGCGCTCGCTGGTTCGACGCTGCGATCGAGCTTCTGGGGTGGACAGGAGAATGATCTGCTCAGTGCGGTCAATCAGTGCTTGGCCAACTTCATGCGGTCGCCGACACGACTGACCTCCGACGATGATGATGCCGTTGCACTGTATGCATTCCTACAGAGCCTGGAACCCGGCGATTCGAACGCTGTTCCCTTCGAAACGGTTCGCTTCATCGACAATCCGCTGGCCCGAGGGGATGCTGTGCGCGGTGCCGGGGTGTATGCAAACGCCTGCGGCTATTGCCACGGCGAACCGAACACGGGCAGCGGCAGGCTATCTGACGATGTGACGCTTCTTCCCCAGGAAGTGATTGCCGAACACGAGGGGTTCACACCACGCGAGTTGCGGCTCGTGCTGATCGAGAAGGTGCGCCACGGACGCTTCTATGGGTATGGCGGGGTGATGCCGCCGTTCTCGCCCCTGGTGTTGAGCGACGAGGACCTGGCCGACGTTCTCGAGCTGCTCGGCCTCACCGGCGAGTAGTCCAGCCTCGTGTGACGTTCGCTCGATGACTCGCGACGATTCATGCGGAGCGAAATGAAGGACGGGCGGCCAAGTGTGGGCGATTGCATCGAATGAGCGTTCGCGAATCGCGAACGCTCATTCAGCAGAGTCGCCACCGCCCGTCACAGGGAAAACGGCAAACTTCGTGCGAGCGGATTACTTCGCCGTCGGCGCGGGAGCGCCGTCGAGGATCCACTGCCGGACCTTGTCCAAGTCTTCTTGGGGAACTGTCTGCCCCATCGTCGGTGGCATGCGTTGAGCGCAGTTCATGACGCCTTGACACTGAACGCCAGACGACACGCTCCCGCCCGACATCTTCAAGTACAACCAGCTGTTGTCAGGATCGCCGGGAACCACGAGCTTGTACCCAGAGGCGTAGGCAGCGTCGGCGTTTACCAGTCGTGCGACGATATCCGCTGAGCTGATCTGGTAGCCGAGGCGCAACCCGGCTTCCTCGCCCGCACCGTGGCAGGTGTCACACTTGTTGTCGCTCAAGATCGGGCGCACGACCTCGTGGAAGTAGCCCTCTTCTTCTCCAATCTCTTCGACTGGACCACCACCGGGCCCCGGAAGAGTCGGATCAATCAGAGCAGCGAGCGCGTCCATTTCGCGACACTGAGCAATCAGCTCGTCACGCAACTTGGGTTCGTCGGGCGTCTGCCCGTTGGCGATGCGGTACTTCTCCCAAACCTTGTCAATCCAGCCGTGTAGTTTCCAGAACAGATAGGCATCCAGATTGCGCCGCTGATTCGCGACGCTATGCCCCTGGTTCTGCTGGGGGTAGCCGTTGAAATGCAACGATCCGTGCAAGCTCCCCATGCCGACGCCACCCTGCAGGCTGCCGCACTGCAACCACTGACCCAACTCTCCTTCGTCGGCAAACATGTCCATGTGCTGGTCGATGTTGTCAGCGATGTCGGCGTCTTGCTTCACGGCATCGGGCCATTCGCTGTAATACTGACGGAGCAATTCGGGGTAGTCCGCTTCGCTCGGGAACTTGTCCCAGCCCTCGAACTGTTCGGTGTGATTCGGCCACAGCTGCTTCAGAGACTGAATCATGTGGCGGTGCATCACCAAGAACTCGTAGCCGTCTCGTGCGTTTTCGCACTCGTTCGCTTCGGGCAACATGTCCGGATACGAGCAGGGGTCGATGAGGCCCTGGTCTCCAAAACCGCCGAAACCTCCTCCGCCGCAGCGGCGGACCTGGTGCCACTGGAAGTGGGCCTCTTGCCAGACGTTGCGCTCCATCCATTCGATGACTTCAGGCTGCACCGTGGCATCGGTCTGTCCGGCCTCGTCGTATGTCGCGAAGCTTTCGCCCATCGACGCGTCGGTCGGCTCGGGATCGTAGCCAGAAATGCAATGATCGGTGTTGTGGATCTCGTCTTCGGGAGGCGTTGCTGGACCAGGCACGACGTCGGGGCCGGGAGTCGGCGTAGAAGCGACGGGCCCCGAGGGTAGAACCGGTGTCTCAGTCACCGTGCCCGATGGCGGCGGAGCGGCGACTCCCGTAGGTCCCGGGACACCGATGCTGGGCTGCGGTGGCGGCGCTCCGGGCGAAGTGGTGACCGGTGACGTCCCCTGAGGAACGACGGTCGACGCAAGACCACCGGGAGGCGGCTGACCCGTAGTCATGTCCGTGCCAACCGGCCCCAACCCCATGTCGGAAGCGACGGGCGCACCCACCGTCGGGCTTCCGCTGGCGAGGGGGGTTGTCGTGCTGTCGTTGCCGTCGGATCCACACGCGACCAACGCCGTCAGACCAACCAACGTCGATGCGCATACGAAAGCTGAGCGCCGTCGCTGCCATCGGGTCGGAGCACACACCATGGGGTTCGATATAGTCACGAGTCTCATTCTCCAGGGAATCACGGTTCCACCCAAAGCGGTTCCTTTAGCAGAACAGTAGCCGAATCACCCGCGTGACGGGCAAGTGCATCTGCCGCAGTTCGATTTGTCTCCAAACCGTCACACACGACATCCGCGTTTATGCGGATTCAGCACATTGCCACTACTAGTGAAGGGTTCCACCTCACCTCACGCCGCGAAAGGAATACAACACAGTTACACGCTGCGATACAGCACAAAAAACCAGAACTCACTGGTAGAAGTGCACGCGTGCAGTCTGGAAACAGACAGGACGTATTCAATGCGGCATGGGCCTCGTCTTTTGTTCACTCACCACGCCCACAACGAAAAGTGCGAACTTTCCGAGTCGAAATTCCGCGATTTTGCGGCGTCGCGAGACAGACAGTGGCCCAGAATGACTCAGAACGTCGGTATGGGACACGACGCGCAGCGATTGATTCACGTCGTCCAACCAGCGGGTCTCGAACCAATCGATCAGCATGATCTCTGGGATCGCCGGATCTCTTGAAAACGGATACACGACGTTTCGCGACCGTGCATGCTGGGTGAAAACTCGACCTCGGAACGCCGTCGGCAACAGCGAGGGGTCTTCCGCCCATTCGGACACGCATGCGCGAGCGCAACCAGCAGGACGAGCCTGGTTCAAATTCTCGGCGGGACCGAAGTTGCCCCGGCCGACCCAGAAGTCCGCTGACAACGCAGTTGCCGTCGAAGAAGCGTCGAGACCACACTGAAAGGCATGGCTCTCGAGCGGACCGCTGTATTCTTCACCCTCCTCGTGACGGGGTGCTCGACCCCCGCGAACGACGGCCAGGCAATGGACGCAAATCAGGACGTCCTGTTCGTCGGGGCGACGAACGACGAGTCACTGGCAAACCTCCTGGCCATCGAGGCTCGCCAAGAACCCTCCAAACGAGTCACGCTGCAGAGCCCGACGGAAGGTGGGGTCTACGCGGTGGCGGACGGTCTGGTCATCGAATTCGCAGGCCCCGTCGTCATGGCGCCGCAGCGGGAGCCGGCTGCGCCCCCTCGACGAACCCCATGGCTCGAGCGAGTCGTCGAGAGCGCCGCGG
>QJWJ01000330.1 GCA_003235365.1 Deltaproteobacteria bacterium | reverse complement strand
TCACCCCGGACGGATCGGCAACGCCGATGCGCGACGTCTCCTCCGGCGCAGTGCCCATGTGCCGCCGTTGAAGCTCTCGCTACGCCGGCGCACGCCGTTGTCCACGTGCGCCGGCGCGGCGACCTTTCGAGTGGGATCGCTTGGGTGATGCGGGTCTCGCTCTTGTGCCGCCAAGACCGACATTCTCACGAACGCCGGCAAACGCACTAATCCCGGTACCTGGTACAACACGGACACCAGCGACTACTCGAGTGGGGAAAACGCCTACCGATCGCCGTACGCGAACCAGTCCCCGTGGGATGTCGTCGCGCTCGTTGGGGTCTGCAACTATTCGCCGGGTAGCATCACTCTGAAGTGGAAGGTCCAGTGGAACTACGCCCCGACAGCGTGGAGCAATTCGTTCACACTCAACTCCAACTGGTGGTGGTGGGGTGCCAAGCTGAAGACGAGCCAGTCCGTCGGTTGGGGGATCGCGATCGTCAATGCCGTCCACAACAGCGCAATCACGATGCTGCGATCGTCAGGCTGGGATTGATCGAGAGCCCAGGGCCGGGAAGGCGTGGAACTCGACCAGCACCGACGCTGGCATGCCGAGCGACGCCAGCGCCGACGCAGGCTGAGCGGTAGTCACGCACATCGATGAGCCCACAGGTCCAGCTCGGGTCTGTGGGCTCTCGACACTTCCAGGCCTGACGAACGTTCTCCACGCGCGACCCGGCACTCTGGCGCGAGCAGGGCCGCGTTCTGATGCGTCAAGGCGTCGCCGGTAGCGGCGTTTGCGGTGTGACGTCGGGTTCGGGCGGCTTCTTTCCCGAAGCGCGCGCTGCGTCGCGAGCGCGGCTGTCGTCGATCGGTTTGAGGGCCGCGCGCGCCGCCGGTTCGTTTTGCGGATCTTGGTTACCCCAGGCGACGAGTTGGCTGACGTGAACGTTCAGCGCGTCGCGCAGCCGCGACAGGGCGTCGGCCAGATTTACCTCGACCTGGCGAGTGGCCACAGCGAATACGACAACATCGAACACCTCAAACGGCTCTTCAAAGACCGGCTCGACCAGATGCTGCACGAAGGGAAGCTGTAGCCGGCTGTTCGCGGAACACCAGGTTGCAGTTCGACCACGGCCTCGGGGGAGAGTGACGCGGGCGCCGGTGCGCGCGGACTATTGATAACCCCCGACCATCACTGCCAGTTCTTGCGTTGCGGGTTCTCCCAGGGGGATTTGCACAGCACGCAGTCGTCGCCGTAGAAGTAGTCGCGAGCGCCGGTGTCGTCGTAGATGAAGTAGCGCATCCACGCGACGATGGCGGGGCGTTCCTCTCCGCCGGCGTCGCTTTCGATGTATTGGTGGGGCGCGTCGGTGAGCGTCGCGAGGAAGGTGGGAACCTCGGAGCTGTCGAACGTCGCTTGTTGGAGCGGCATGCCCACGGTGTCACGCGTACCCGTCGTTTGGAGCATGGGGCCGTGCAAAGCGGCGCTCGCGGTATGACCGTGAATCGACACGACAGTAGCCACCGCTTCGTGTCCGCCGATCTCGACGGCTGAGGTGCCGCCGACGGAGAAGCCCATCGAGACGACCTTGGTCGGCTCGAGCTTACCTTCATAGGCGCCGCCGGGATCGTTTTGCTCGAGGATCCATTCGAGTCCGTCGAGCATGGTTTGACGGTTGCCCGCGTCGCCCGGTCCACCGCTGAGAACCGGAGTTCCAACGACCACGAAGCCGTGGGAGGCGAACGTCGTGAGCATCTGTGTGTGGACGGTGACCGATTGCCCGATGCCGGGACCAAAGACGATCGGCGCGTGCAAGAAGCCGTCTGCCCCGAGGGGCTCGGGCCGGTAGACCACGTAGCCGCCACCGGGACCCACGTTCGATTCCATCGTGGTGTCGAAGGGGCCGTCAGCGGAGTAGTCCGTGATCGGAGGTAGTGGCGACGGCGCAGCGCTTTGACCGCCGCCGGCCCCCCCGTTGCCAATGGTATCACCACCGGCTCCGCCTGTGCCGCCGACATTTAACTCACCACCCACACCGCCGCCCCCCGAACTGGTGCTCATCCCGCCCTCACCGCCAGCGCTGCCCCCCGCTCCCCCAGCATTCGGACCTGGGATCGAGCCGGTCGGGCCGACTGCAATTGGGGTGTCGGTTGCGCTCGACGTCGGTCCGTTTTGCACGGGAGAGTCAGTGGAAGAAGTGCTCGACGAAGGGCTGACACTGGGCAAGCCAGGCGGCGCCGAGGTTGCGCTGGTGGTGATGGGTGTACTCGACGTCGGCACGGGAGAGGACGAGGTGGTCACGCTGGAATTCGTGACATTGCCGTCCGCGCCGTTGTCGTCTTCGGCGCAGCCGAGGACAACGCCGAGGCTCACCGCGACGGCGCTGAGCGTTTTTCTACGAGTCGAGACCGCAGCGAGCCGTTCGGTCCTCATCGCGTGGTTCCGCGGCAGACCGACATCCCGATCAAACGGACCCAGCACGGCGCACCGCTGTCGGGTACACACGGCAAACGATGTTCCATCCATGATGATCATTCCTGAGTGATGCGCAGCGGGAGCACCCGATGAGTCGGGATGTCGGCTGCGGTGTAGCTGTCCTCGAAGAGACGGGAAGCGCAGCTCGCTTCACTGGCGGCAGCGGGTGGGCCAACCCGGGCGATATCGCCGGTGGCGCTCCAAGTCGACGGGGAAGCCCCGTCCTCGGTCGTTGAAGAGCAGCCTGCCAGTAACAGTCCAGTACCAACGGTCATCGCCGTGCGCTGATTGTGTGTGGAAGCCGCCATCCGAAATCGTCGAGCCTGTCGCAGAGAGCCGGAACTCAGCGCCGCCGTCGGAGCGCCCGCCCGTGCGAATTCATGGCGCGGCGCAGCGATTCCTTCACTGTCTCGCGGGACGCCTCGTCGCGGTGAGCCGCAGCCACCGACGTCAGGGCCGATGATGCGCAGGCAAGACGCCATGCCCTGCACCGAACGGCTTCACGGCACAGCAACTCACGACGCTTCTCGATCGGGGTGGCCGGGTCGTCGAGCGCAATGGAGCTGGCGCCCCGCAGGCGCCCCGCAGGCGACACACGGGAACTCACACGGCCTCGGTGGGCAAGCGCAGCGAAGCCGCAGCGACCATTCACCTTCAACCAGCCTCCATTTGCCTCGAACCGAACACCGACTCGTCACCAACAGCGAAACAGTTCTGTGTCACCGTCAAAGTTAACCCAATAACATCACCACCATTCTCACGGGAAACCGTGACCCAATTTCAACAGCGACTGTTGACACTCCCTACCACCGAAGGCACGCTCACCCCGCACCCGGTAACCACAAACCAACAACAGTTAACACGGGTTAACATTGTTAAACACACAACAACCAACAACCAGGAAGATCATGAAAGCATCTACAAAAGACATCCGCTCTGGCCTGGGGGCCATAGCAAGCGCGCTCACCTTGGGAGCATCGGTTCTGCTCGCGACAGCGTGCGGAGCGGGAGCAGACGACGGGCTCGGCAACGACATTGCATTCGACGACGGCGTCGAGGAGGTCGAACAGCTCGGCGAGGCCATTAGCGGTGGCTGGACTACGGTG
The DNA here is from genome assembly GCA_003235365.1 of Deltaproteobacteria bacterium. GTDB lineage: Bacteria > Myxococcota_A > Polyangia > Polyangiales > Polyangiaceae > SZUA-265. The sequence continues at coordinate 1,375 of QJWJ01000330.1, read as the reverse complement.
TCCCTGATCAATGGCTGGCAGAACTACAACAGCACCGATCCGCCCGCAGTCGGCGTCGTGGACGGCGTCGTGCGCTTCCGCGGAGCCGTCAGAGGGCCCAGCGCGACCAGCACGTGTGCGTTCGTGCTCCCCAGCCAGTTCCGCTCGTATTTCACCGGAAGCGGTCAAACACACGTCGGTGCCGACCAACTCTACATGCGCACGGTCATGTCCGGTAGCGCGGGCGGTTCACTCCTGTTCGAACCCGACATCTTCGCTGGACAGTCTCCGACGAAGAACTGCATCCACTTGCTTCAAGATGGCGTGTCCGGAATCGGCTCCGCCGCCAAGAACTTCACGTCGCTCGACGGCGTCACGTACGACAGAACGATGGACAACTCCACCGTGCTCGCGCACGCATCGTGGTGGGCATCGGTGTACCCGCTTCGACAGCACGGCCAAGACGGCGCCTACGTCAAGAAGGTCGATGGCTTCGTGCGCTTCCAGGGAGCCCTGGGCGGATCTCCCACCGCTACCGGCTACTTGTTCACGCTTCCGTCGACGTACAGACCTGGTCAAGCCGTTTACGTTCCCGTCACGCTTTGTCCCGGCGCGAACGGCAAGTACGGCCGGCTCAAGATCCTTTCCAATGGTGACACCTTCGTCCAAGGCGACCTGACGGCGGCACGTTGCCTGACGTCGCTGGAAGGAGCTTCGTACTCGCTGACCGGCGGAGGCACGACGCTGACGCTGCTCAACAACTGGGTCCAGTATTCGGCACGAGCCGTCAAAGCTCGGCTCGAGGACGGCATGGTCCGCTTCGAGGGTGCGGTCAAGAGCGGCACGAGCATCACGATCGCGCGGCTACCCAGCAACATGCGACCTTCGCGCACGGTATACCTCGCCTCGGATTCCTCGGGAGCAACTCAAGGGCGTGTCTACGTCAACTCGAGCGGCTACGTGAACGTCCAGTATCCGTCACTGACGACGTCCTCGAAGTTCACGTCGTTGGACGGCTTGTCGTTTGGACTCTGACGTCTTCGATACGAACTGAACACCTCGCCGTCACGAGCACGACTGGTCGTTGGGGATCCGACGATTCGTCGTAGGCGGGCGGCGTCCAGCAGGGCGCCCCGCCCAACAGGCTCTACGTTTTGATTTGGTGCAGCAACCGAGCTGCTGTGAGCGTGGAGCCTGCTGAGCGGGGCATTTCCGTTTTTTGTGGTGGGGAGTTGGAGGATCCCGACCGGGCTCCCGGATTGCACCTCGCCGCTCCGCCGGCGGCCTTCGGGGCCCCCCTGCAGCGAGCGAGAGCCCCGTAATCAGCAGTAACCAAAAGGCATTTTCGTTCGTGTCACGGTTTTCCATAGCTCGGGTGCGCCCGGCGGAACTTCCG
>QJWJ01000440.1 GCA_003235365.1 Deltaproteobacteria bacterium | reverse complement strand
ACCTGCCGCGGTGGCGTTGGAGCGACTCCTGCCGCTGGGTGAGCCGAGTGACCATCGCCTCGACCTCAGGCACCAACTTGGCGCGGTCCGACGCGCCCGCCAGCTGCTGATTCAATTTCGTCAGCGCACTCTCCGCCACCCGCAGCGCGCCTTCGCCCTGCATGAGCTGGTCCTGCAAGTTGCGTAGCCGCGGATCGGTGTTTCGCTCGACGTCGGTCACGTCCGACTTCATCAACGCATCGATGTTGCGCTCCAAGGTCGTGATACGATTGTTCACTTCACGTACCTCGGGATGATCGGGCTTCAACCCCTTGGCTTTCAGTTCGGTGAGGGTACGGCGCTTGTCGCCCAGCTCCTGCTTCAGGCCGCGCAGCTCCTCGGTGCGGATTGGCGCCGCGGTACTCGCTTGCTTCAGTTGCTGCTTGAGATTCGCAACTTCGACACGACTGCGCTCGACGTCGAGTTCCGCCCGCGAACGCGCTTGCGAGAGCTCAAGCTTGCTGCCCAGTACCGCACCCGCTTGCTCAGGCAGGGTATCGATGTACTTCCCGCGTATTTCCAGGAGCTTGCCCTCGATCTCGGAGAGTTCTCCGTCGACCTCCTGGAGCTCGGTGTCCATGAACCCCGCTTCCGACTTGAGGCTGCGGATCGACTTGTCCACTTCGTGGAGCAAATAGGAATCGAGGTAACGATCCAAAAACGCAGTCGTGGAGAACTTTGGCGGCGGCTTCAAAGGTTGCGCAAACTCGGCGACGTAGACGCCATCCGCACCCAGCCTGTCGCGTTCTATCCGCAAGCCTCGTTCCGCCCGGGCGAGCGACTCGTCGCTGACCTCGATGCCCATCGCCAGGAGAGTGCTCTTGGCCAATTCTCGCGAAACGAAGTTCTTCTCTGGCTCGGCAAAGAACGCAGGCGGTTCACGGCGAGGATCGTACACCCGTTCCTCGCCGAGCACCGCACGCTGATGGGTCAACTTGACGGCGGCACCCGCGCGCTCGGGGGGTGGCATGAACTTGACGGTCGCAAGGCCCAAGGCCAGACCGAGCAACGGGGGAGGGATCAGTACCCAGGCATTGCGCCGAATGAAGCGAACGCCCTGAACGGCTTTCCTGATCAGGTCCAGAGCCGGGTTCTCGGGTACTTCCACGATCTCGGCTCGTGGGACCCGCTCGACTTCAAATTCCTGCTCGCGCCGCGTGAAGCGCTGGCGAGGAATGGTGACGGTCATCGTCGCCTCCGTCGCCCCTTCCTCGAGGAAAACGAGCGTCGTCTCGCCAATCTGAATTCGGTCGCGCTTGCGCAATTTGCGATCCGAAACGAGCACGCCATTGATCAGAGTGCCGTTCCTGGAACCCAGGTCGACCAAGTGGTAGCCATCCTCGCGCTTCACGACTCGGGCGTGCTCGTGGGAAACAGCCGGATCGACGATTTCGATGTCAGCGGCGGGCCCCCGTCCGATGAGCATCTCCTGATCACCGAGCAAGTGTAACCGCCCAGCCCGCGGACCCTCCACGACCAACAAGAACGCCCGGGATGACCCGCTTGGGGGCGCCAATCGCTGAAGTCTACCCTCCAACGAACTTGACGAGAAACTGGAACCGCTCACGGTACGTGGTTGTAGCACAAGCATGGACGACACCCGCCAATTCGTAGAGGGTTCGTGTATTCTCGCGGCGGTGGACTCCCCAGATACCTCGAACGGGCAAGGCGCACTCCCGACGCGGGAAGAAGCTGATCAGGAATCGGATGATCAGTATCGCTCCGCAGTTCCTTTGAATACCGAGGGAAACCAAGCTGCTGCTTCCCCCCCGAGCGTCGAACTGCTCGGGATGCAGCTGGCTGCGATCACCGAATCGGAACTCTTGGCGCGTACCGAAAGCGACTTGTCGGCTGGGAAGGGCGGATGGCTCGTAACGGCTAATCTGGATATCCTGCACCACTTCGTGAAGGACGAGTCGGCTCGCCGCGCGTACCTTGCGGCAGACCTCAGGGTGGCCGATGGGATGCCATTGGTGTGGGCTGCCCGACTGCAGGGTGACGACCTACCAGAACGGATTGCTGGCTCCACCCTGTGCGTCCCCCTGCTGCGTCTTTGCAGCAAACACGAATGGCCCGTGGCGCTCATCGGTGGGGCGCCCAGCACAGCCGAACAGGTAGCCCAGACGTATCAGAAACAGCTGCCCAACCTCAGCATCGCGGCCGACTCGTCGCTGCGCTTCTCGACACCGCCAACACCCGCTGAAGTCGAGGCCGCTCGCGCGGTAATCCGCAGCGTGCGTGCGCGAGTCGTGCTGGTTGGCCTGGGTTCGCCGAAGCAGGAGTACTTGATCGAGAAGCTGCGCGTAGACTTGGAGGACGTGTGGTTCGTAGGTATCGGAGGGAGTTTCAGCTTCCTCACCGGCGATACTCGCCGAGCGCCGGAGTTCCTTCAGCGCGCTGGCTTGGAATGGCTGCATCGACTCGCGCAAGATCCGCAACGGTTGGCCCAACGCTATCTCAGAGACAATCTGCCGTTCGGTTTGCGATTGCTTTCGCTTAGCGCGGTTCGTGGGGTGCGTAGGGCATTGTCCAAGCAACCCAACTGACGCTGTTGCGTGACGGAACGCAAACAATGCCGGATTGTCGTGAATGCTTCCTTTCGGGGGCACTAGGGAGAAAATTCACCCGATTGCACCGACACGGCACTGACATCCATCGACGATGGTGACTTGGTTCACACACCCTGCCCCTACCCTTGAAATCCTCTCCCCTCTCTGGATACTGGTACACATCGTCGCTTGGCGCTCGGTGGATGCAACGGTATGAAATCCGGAACGATTCGACAGTACTCTGGGGTTCTCGCAATCGGGCAACGACTCGTCGATGCGGCGATCTTGCTCGCGGTGCAGTTCGCCGTTTGGGCAGTCTACGTTCACGATTGGCGGTCGAATGACACGCTCCTGGCGATCGTCGCACTGGTCTCGTTCACTCTCTTGGCCGAGGCGAATGGCGTGTACCGATCGTGGCGGGGCGCGCGACTGGGTGACGAGCTCCGTGTAGTGCTTTGGAGTTGGATGCTAACGGGACCACTGCTGTTGTTGTGGTTCTTCGCCACCAAAACAGCTGAGAACTACTCGCGCGTAGCGACGTTCACCTGGTTCTTCGCCACCGGCGCGGGCCTCGCCATCGCGCGTTCCCTCAAGAACAGCGCCCTCGGGATGATGAGGATCCGAGGTCGCAATTCACGAACAGCCGGGATCATCGGTGCCACTCCCCTCGCCCTCAAGCTACAGCGAGAACTCGATGATCCAATTCACGGCATCAAAGTCGTTGGTATCTACGATTTTCGGAACGAAGATCGGGTTCGCGACATCGTTGGCGAAGACGGCCTCGCTGGCGGATTTGAAGACGCAGTGCGGGCGGCACGTCTCGGCGAGCTCGACTTCGTGTACATCACGCTCCCTCTGAGGGCCGAATCGCGAATCGCGGAAGCTGTGGGCGCACTCGCCGACACGACCGCCACCGTACAACTCGTAACCGACTTCAGCGCCTTCGACCTCCTGCGGGCGCGTTGGGCAAGCGTCGGCGGAATGCCGGCCGTCTCGTTGTTCGACACGCCTTTCAACGGCCCAGCCGCATTCATCAAGCGGCTCGAGGACCTGGTTCTCGGTTCGATCCTGTTGGCCATGGTCGCCCCCGTCATGTTGGCCGTCGCCGCGGCGATCAAGCTCACGACACGCGGCCCAGTGTTCTTCTCTCAGACCCGACACGGCCTCGGCGGCAAGCCGTTCAAGGTGCTGAAGTTCCGCACGATGACGGCGGCCGACGACGGTCCCAAGGTGGTACAGGCAACGCGCGGCGACAAACGGATCACCCGCATTGGAGCGTTCCTCCGCAGCAGTTCGCTGGATGAGCTACCTCAGTTGATCAACGTCATCCGCGGCGAAATGTCCATCGTCGGGCCCCGTCCCCACGCCGTTGCTCACAACGAGGAATTCCGCAACCTCATCCACGGCTACATGCTTCGCCACAAGGTGAAGCCCGGCATCACGGGATGGGCTCAGGTGAATGGTCTACGAGGAGAAACCGACACCATCGAGAAGATGCGAGCTCGAATCGAGTTCGATCTCGACTACATCGAGAACTGGGACCTGCGCTGGGATCTCGAGATCATCTTCCGCACCGCATTCCGGCTCTGGAACGACCGTAACGCGTACTAGTGGGCAAAAGTCGCTGTTCGTCCCGCACGCGTGTTCGTTCACCATTACCAACCAACAGAAAGCACCATGCTCGAAAAAGTCCGGGAGTTGATCCTCCAACACGCCAAGCTGGGGGTCGCCGCAAACGACCTCAAAGACGACTCCGACCTGTACGATGCCGGCATGAGTTCGCATGCCAGCGTTCACGTCATGCTTGCCTTGGAGGACGAGTTCAACATCGAGTTTCCCGACTCGCTACTGACTCGTGACGTCTTTCGCAGCGTCAATTCGATAGTCGGTGCCGTAAGTCAGCTCTCCGGGGAGTGATTCGTCACGCGCGCGACGCAGCCATACCAGCACGCCCAGGCGTACCATCGGGATGGGCGAACAACGCGGACGTGGTCTGCCGCCGCCGGGCGCTACGAGGAGCCCGCTGCTCCACACAAACACTTGTGAGCAGGAGTATCGAGTGACACGAACCAACACTTTGGGTCAACCCATCGGAGAAGCGGTCGAGGGTTTCTCACCACGCCCCACGCCGGAGCGAGCGTCGTTGCGGGGTGAACACTGCGTGCTGCTCCCGCTGTCGTCTCGTCGAGATGGCCCGGAGCTGCACGCACAGTTCGCCCAAGATCGCGATGGCCGGGACTGGACGTATTTGAGTCAGGGTCCCTTCCAAGACCCTCAAAGCTTCTTGGCCTGGCTCGATACCGCTGAACGAAGCCCGGACCCTTTGTTCTACACGGTATTCTGCGAGGGACTGGCGGT